>NZ_JBEZDY010000014.1:0-268624 GCF_040648555.1 Actinoplanes sp. NPDC049118 | reverse complement strand
ATGTGGGCCGCCGAATGGCCCCTCACCTCCGGCTCCACCAACCCCATCACCGACTACCACTTCATCTACGCCGTCGTCGGCATCGTCCTCGCCCTGACCTACGCCGGACACACCTGGGGCCTCGGCCGCCAGTGGGCCAAGCTCCCCATCGTCCAGAAGAACCGCTGGCTCATCTGACCGCTCATCGCACGCAGACCCGGTCCGACAACGGACCGGGCCTGGGCACGTCCGCCGCCGACCGGCCTCGCGTCGATGGACGGGAACGCCCAAACGGCTCGGTGACCGGGTCGTCATCCGTGTCACGGCCACAAAGACAGTCCCGTTCGGCCCACCGGCTCGGGGCCTTCGCCGCTGCCGGCCCGGGTACCGTCCGGCATAGCGTGAAGAGACAACCAAGGAGATCGTGATGCCTGCCGTGACCGCGCGGCGGCGTCCGTCGACAGCCGCTCGCCGAGCCGGCTACAGCGTCGCCGCCGCGATCAACATCGTCCTGCTCTACCTGATCAACAACCGTCCGGGATGGGACTCGGTGCCGTTCCTCACCGCCGACACCGCCCACGTACTGACACTGGTCAACGCGTCCTTGATCGTCGGACTGGCCGTGGACCTCGTGCAGATCGTCCGCGACCCACCGCCGTTGGTGGCGCTCGGCGCCATGACGACCACCGCGATCGGGATCGCCGTCCTCGTCCGGATGTGGCAGGTGTTCCCGCTTGACTTCGGCGACGGGTCATTCGACTGGCCGCTACTTGCGCGCGTCCTTCTCGCTGCGGGATTGATCGGCAGCCTCACCGGCTTCGCCGCGCAGACAATGGCGCTGGCGCGCGCCCTCCGCGAAAAGCCCGCCGGGAGCGCACCCCCACCCCCGGGCATCAGACAGGCACTACCCCGATGAAGGAGAGGATCGCCATGACGACGACCACGAAGGACGCACCCATCCTGGACACGCTGCGGGATGTGGTGGACAACGCCACGGTCGGCCGGGCCTTCGGCTCGCCGATCCACCACGACGACATGGTCGTGCTGCCCGTCGCCAAGGTCGGCGGTGGCGGTGGCGGCGGCAGCGGCAGCGGCAGCGGCAGCGGCAGCGGACCAGCACCGGACGGGCAGGAGAACGGCGGCACGGGCGGCGGGTTCGGCATGTCGGCCAAGCCGCTGGGGGTCTTCGTGCTGAAGAACGGCAAGGTGGCCTGGCGGCCCGCGATCGACGTCAATCGGATCGTGCTCGGCGGCCAGATCGTCGCGGTCACCGGGCTGCTCGTAATCCGTGCCCTGATCAAGGCCGGCGTCGTGCACCCGCGCCGCAGGGGTTTGATCGAACAGATCGCTCGGGAAGCCGACGGCAAGAGGCGTACGGCCGTAGCGACGCTTCACCGACTCGAGCGCTTCGCGCGGCACACGACGAGGTAGCGGGGCGGGGTCGGCGCCCTCGAGGTCCTGGATCGCGGGCAGGTCGCCACCCGCTCGGTGTGGGTGACACGTCGTCGATGTGGAGACCACCCGTCCGGACCTGCGTCGCGACCCAGGTCTTCAAGCCGCTACCGCTCCCGCTGCCGATTGCGCCAGCGACCGCGAATCAGATCTCGCGGCGATCGCCGAGCACGACCGCACCGGTCAGGGCCACCGCGGCGAGGACCGACGTCACCACCAGCCCGGGCAGATAGTCGGCCGCCGAGGCGGCGCCTGCGGTGAGGTCGGCGAGGGCGCCCAGCAGCCCCGTCGGCAGCCAGGTGCTCGCCCCGGTGGCGCCGCCGAGAATGCCGGTGAACAGCAGCAGACCCCGCGTGAGGCCGGCCGCGGCCAGGACGCCGCGCACCAACACCGCCACGAAGGCGACCAGCGCCACGGACAATGCAACGGCGCCTCGGGTATCTAGATCCGACCGCCACAGGACGACATTCAATCTCCGCCCGGTCCTGCGAGCAATCCTCAGGAAGCGGCTCAGCGCCGCTCGAAGGCCCCCCGGTCCACCGGGGACTGCCGGCGCAGCCGGTCCGCGTCCGCCTTCGGCGCGAGGCCGGCCGCGCCGCTGTCGATCGCCGAACTGCCCGCCGCGAGCCGGAAGTCGCCTGCCGCGGCATCGGCGAACCGCGGTGCGGCACGCAGGACGGCCCTGTCACGGGGGATGTCGGATCGGCCGGCCAGCAGGTTGTGGTCGAAGCGGACCTCGCTCGATTCGGAGACCACGGCTGCCGGGCTGCCGGTCCCCGGCACCACGATGTTGTTGACGACCCGTACGTCCTGGGCGCGGGTGACCGCGAGGTCGATGTCGATGGCCGGGTGGGCGGCGTTGCGGTACAGCGTGTTGTTGACGACGTCGACGTGCGCGCCGCGGAAGACGTTGATGCCCCGCCCGCCGTTGCGGTACGCGACGTTGTTCTCGACCAGCGTCCGCCCGGCGTACGGCTGCTGGAACAGGGGGGCGCCTCGACTGTCGTCGTTGTCCAGCGATTCGACGATGATGCCGTTGCCGTCGGTGACCTTGCGGGCCGCGCCGCTGCACAGGCACGGCACCCGGTTCTGGTTCTCGGCCGTGACGTTGCCCCTGATCACCATCTTGGTGTCGGTCCGGGAGTCGGAATTCCAGAGACTGGAAAACGAGATGCCGCTCCCCCCGTACGGCGAGTACCAGCCGTTGCGCTCGGTGACGTTGTACGCGGCCGTCACGTAGTCGGCGTACTGTACCGAGATGCCGGCCAGGGTGCAGTCGGTCAGGGAGTTGCCCCAGAGCACGACGTGGTGCGGGCGACGCGGCGGGTCGGCCCCGCGCAGCTCCGTGACCGCGATGCAGCTGGTGGACACGGCCGGGTCCGAGACGTCGCCGCGCTGGGCAGCCGCAATCTGCGCCCGGGTCAGCGAGGTGCGCCCGCCGGTGACCGTGAAGCCGGAAACCGTGATGTAGGAGGCGTGCACCCAGATGCCCTGCCACTGCGAGGCGCGGACGACCGGGCGGGCACCGGGATAGGCGGCCCACGTGATCCACTTCCGTGGGGTGCCGGACCGTTCGATCGTCACCACGGCCGAACGGCGCGGTTCGCTGTACTCACCGTTGTCGACCAGCACCGTGTCCCCCGGGCGAGTCAGCTCCGCCGCGCGACGCAGGGAGCGCAGTGCCTCGGCTCGCGACAACCCGTTGTTGCTGTCGTTGCCCTTGCCGGACACGTACAGGTAACGACCGCCCTGGGTGGGTGGCCGCTGCCGGGCCGACCAGGCCGGACCACCAAAACCGGCGCCGGCGCCGATCGGAACCGCCTTCGCCGGCGCGGGGGGTGGCGCGGGCGGGGGTGCCGGGGACGCCGCGTCGCTCGGGCCGGATGCGGTGATCCGCGGCGCCGTGACGACGACCTCGGGCTCGGGTGACCGGTCGATGATGACGGCGCCGACGCCCAGCACCGTCACGAGCACTGCCGCGACGACCGCGGCGCCCTTCATGAGTTTGGTGCGCAGGGCGGCGGACGCCGCGGCAGAGGACCGCTCGACCACATCGGCCAAATCCCGCAGGTGCGGGGGCGGCACCAGCAGCGGCAGTGCGACCAGCAGTCGCTCCGGCGGCAGCAACTCGACCCGTGCGGCCGTGCACCGGTGGCAGTCCTGCACGTGACGGGCGAGCCGCTTGCGCCAGACCGGAGCCGGGCGGCCGTCCCAGGTTCTGATCAGCTCGCGCAGGTCAGCGCAACCCGGCCGGGCCTCGAGGGCTTCGATGAGGTGGCGTGCCGTCTCCACCCGAGCCCGCAGGCGTTGCAGCCGGACCCGCGCGTGGGACGCGGAGATGCCGAGCGCGGGGGCGAGCTCCTCGCCGCTCATCGCACCGACCTGCACCAGCCACCACAGGCCGAGCAGCTCCCGGTCGTGGGCCTCGAGCCAGCCGGTCGCCGCGGCCAGCGTACGGCGCTGCCGGCCGACCTCCAGGCGGTGGACCGCCTCCTCACCCGGACCGGGGTCCTGGGCCAGGAGGTCGCCGGTGTCGGCGATGGCGAAGTGTTGCCGGTCGGCGCCGAGCCGCTTGCCGCGCCGCCGGGTCTCCCGGACCGCGATGGCCACCAGCCAGGAGCGGAAGCTCGACGGTTCGCGCAGCCGGGCCAGTCCGGCCATCGCTCGGATCAACGTCTCCTGCGTCACGTCGTCGGCGTCGGCCGGCGGCAGTGTCCGGGCAGCGATGTTGTAGACCAGTGGCAGGTGGTCGCCGAGCAGCCGGTCCAGCGCCGCGCGGTCGCCACGCTGCGCGGCGACGATCAGGTCAGCCATCACCACCGTGGCGGTCATCGGCACGCCCCCCGCCTGTGCCTGGCCGATCTCACCCTCAGTCCTCCCCCGTGCCCGTCGGTGCGCTGCCCCTCATGACGTCGTCGCGGGGATCTGCGAACTAGTACGGCCGCGGTACGGCAGTCGTTGAACGACATCCGCACGGCGAACCTGTGGTGCGGTGGCCGGCCGCTCGGCCTCAGCCCGCAGCGTGGTCAGCACCCGGTGCGCCAGCCCGTCCGGAGCGGCCGACGACCACGACAGGTAGGCCGCGCACTGCGGGGCGCCACGCACCGGCCGGCGGACCGTGGCCGGACCGGAGGGGGTCAGCGGACCGGCGAACATGACCGCCCGCCCGGCCGCCACCGCCCGCCGGGCCTCGTCCGGGTCGGCCCCGGTGTCCACGATGCGCGGCCGGAACCCGCCAAGGCGCGCGCAGGCCCGCTTCACCAGGACGAGGTCCTGCGTCGTGGCGCCGGCCGCCCACGCCTCGCTGGCCAGCTCGACCAGGTCGACAGACTCCACGGCGGCCAGCCGGTGCCCCACCGGCAACTCGACCGCCAGCGGGGCCTGCCGGATCAGTGCGGTCTCCAGACCCCGCAGGTCGACCGGCTCGGTGAACGGCATCCTGTACCAGAGCCCGAGCTGCACATCTCCGGTCCGCAGCCGGTCGGCCAGCACCTTCGGCGCTGGGGCCGCACCCCAGGTCCAAAGCACGCGGGTGAACCTCTGCACCAGCGGTGCGATAACCCGGCGCGGCTCCGGCCCGCAGACGTCGAGCCGGGCCGCCGGCCGCTGCGGTGACGGATCGGGTTCCGGCGGCTCGGCCGCGGCCTCCTCGATCTCCCGCTGGATCTGTTCCCAGCCCTCGGCGGTTTGCTCCACCCATTCCTTGAGGACACGGCCGGCAGCCGTCAGGGTGGTCACCCGGGTGCTGCGTTCCAGCAGGCGGACCCCGAGGGTCTTCTCCAACCGGCGGATCCGTACGGACAGGGCGGGCTGGGTGATGTGCAGCGTGGCCGCGGCCCGGGTGAAGTTGAGTTCTTCGGCGACGGCCCGGAACGCGCTCAGGTCGCCCCAGTTCATCCGGGCGAAGTCGTTCGCGGCGCCGCCGGTGTGCCGGCCGGTCGGCGGCCCGACGTTACGGTCGTCGTGCTTCACTGCTCTCCCTCCTGCAGCCGGTACGGGGGTGCACCGGGCATTCGCGGTGGAGACCTCCTCGGCGGGCGAGGCGTAACACGAACACAGAAACTCGCTGGGGAGCGTCCCCGGCCCTCCGTGCGGGGAAGGTGCCGGGGGACGCCGGGGGACGAAGTTGCCATGCCAAGATACTGGTATACCGCGACCTCTGCGACCAGATGCGCGGCAGATTTCATGGTGATTTCAAGATACGGGCCCGAGGCGATGCCGGATCGGTTACCACTCCCTGACCGATTGCATACGAACCCACGCCCCGCGCGCCATTCATATCGTTGACCATATGAATACGCCGGGCGCATGCCGTCAACGAATCGAACGCCGGAGCGATGAGCTACGCCATCCCGTCCGCACGGCGAATCACGTCGCCGCCGGCGGCGGCCGCCACCCGTTCGCTGTCAGGTCCGCTGGTGCCGGCGGCTCGGTGGGATCACGCCGGAGCCTGCCCGGCGCGGCCGGTCCGCCCGACATGCGGTCCTCCGCCAACCAGGTCGTCTGACTATCCGGGAAATAATGCTGACATACGGCGAAGACCCGGACGTGCAGCCTGCCTACGCTGGCGTATCACCGGAATTAATTCGGCGATCATGTCATTCCGGGACGGCGTCGCGAACCGGATTCTTACCATTCCTGCGGCTATGGGGAGTGGCGCACCCGAGTATTTCGGGCTCGTTACCGCAGCAGGGAAAGGAGCGGTGAAGACTTGAGGTCCGCCGCCGGCCCCCCGGGCCGCCGCACGCGCTTCGGTGTCAACTACATCCCGGCCCGTCACTGGCTCCACTCGTGGACGGAGTGGGAACCGGCGGCCATCGACGAGGATCTGGCGGCCATCGCAGCGCTGGGCTTCGACCACGTCCGCTTACACCTCTTGTGGCCCCTGTTCCAGCCCGACCCCGGCTACGTGAGTGCGACTATGCTGAGCCGTCTCCGAGCAGTTCTCGACACCTGCGCCACCCACGGCATGCAGGCCCAGGTGACGGTGCTCAACGGATGGATGAGTGGCTTCCTGTTCCGTCCGGCGTGGATGTCCACCCAGCGCAGCTTCTTCAACGACCCGGAGGTGACGGCCGCGGAACTGCAGTACCTACGGGCAGTGGCCCAGGAACTGGCCGGGCACCCGGCGGCACTCGGCATCGACATCGGCAACGAACTCAGTGTCCTCGCCGACCACGAGGCGGTCCGCCCGGTGCCGGGTTCCGCAGACGGCTGGGCTCGGACCTTGTTGCGGGCCTGTGCCGACGACATGCCCGACGGCCTGCACTGCAACGGCGTCGACCATCAGCCCTGGCTGACCGGTGCAGCGCCGTTCACCCGCGACGCGCTGGCGAGCGACGGCTCGGTGACCGTCGTGCACGCCTGGCCGTTTTTCACCGGAGCCTTCGACCGCTACGGCCACGCCGACGGGCGGGCACTGCACATCGGTGAGTATCTGGTCGAGCTCGCCGGCGCGTATGCCGATGCCCCCGGCCGCGAGGTCTGGGCTCAGGAGATCGGTTTGTCCACGCAGTGGATCCCGGAACCGGACATCGCCGGCGCCGCCGCACAGTTCCTGCGGGCCACGGCCTCGGCCGGCCGTCTCTGGGGGGTCACGTGGTGGTGCAGCCACGACATCGACCCGATGTTCACCGGTTTCGCCCCGCTGGAATACGACCTGGGTCTGCTGACGACCCGCAACACCGTCAAACCCATGGGTGAGCAAGTGGCCGAGGTGATCAGAGAGATCGCTGAGGCCGCACCCCCGGCCCGGCGCATCGCGATGGTGCTGCCGGACCGGGCGGGCGGTCTGGATGCCATGGACGGTTTCCTTCAGCTCAAGGCCCGCGGGGTGGATCCGGCCATCGTCCTCGCGTCCCGGGCCGGGGACCGGAATCACCTGCTGGGCCGCGGCATCGAGACCGTCGTCCCGCTGTCGCCATGACGTGACCTCCAGCCATGGGTCACCCCATGCGGCACCATCGCGACCGGCAGGGCGGTGGATTCACCGCGCTCACCCCTTCAGCCGGCCGACAACCGCACCGACAGGCGCAGGCGGTACGCGTCGAGGATGACCGCGACGATGATCACGCCGCCGGTGATCATCGTGCGCTGAAGTCCGACACTCCCATCAGCAGCAGTCCGTTGCTCAGCACGCCGAGCAGGCAGGCACCGAGCAAGGTGCCGATGACCGAACCGCGGCCGCCGGTCAGGCTCGCCCCGCCGATGACGACAGCGCTGATCGCGTTCAGCTCGTATCCCTGGCCCAGGATGGGACTTGCCACCCCGAGCCAGGCCATGTAGACGATCGCCGCGATGCCGACCGTCGCTCCACCGATCATGAAGCAGGCCACCTTGATGGTGCCGGTCCGGTGCCCGGACAGGCGCACCGCCTCCTCGTTGTTGCCGGTGGCGTAGACCCTGCGCCCGAACACCGTCCGGGAGAGCACGAACCAGGCCAGCGCCACCATCAGCAGCGCGACGAAGAAGACCGCATTCCTGTTCGCGGTGGGCGCGGCCCCCTGGTGCCCAGCGGCAGCCGCACTCACCTTCGCCGGCTCCGGGCCGTCGGTAGGACGGGTCGCCACAGTCACGCTGACGGTGCTGGCCCGCAGAGCTGTCGTCGCCGCTGCCCTCAGTGTTCTGCAGTTCGACCTGCCCTGGGTCGGTGTAGCGGCTTTCTCGCCTTCACCGTCAACACCTCGACGGTGCGGGTGATCCGGAGTAGCGGAAGACAAGGCTGGACCGCGGCACCCCGCAACTACGCCATCGATCTTTCCCCTTGATGAGGGGCCGCCTTCCCTTCACTGGGTCAGGCGCCAGTGCGACCGCCGATAGGCAGCGGGAGACTGCCCGCACGCCGTGGTGAACGCTGCATAGAGGCGGCTGATGGAGCCGAAGCCGGCGGCATGGGCGATCTCCGCCGTCGTGGCATCGGTGGTGATCAGGAGTCGCTGCGCCTCGGCCACCCGGCACTGCTCGAGGTATTGACCGATCGTCAGGCCGACAACCCGCCGGAAGACCGTCATCGCGTAGCGCGGGTGCAGATGCACCACCTCGGCCACGTCCGCGGCGGAGATGCGCTCGGCGAAGTGCAGCGCGATGAACCGGGCCATCGCCGTGGCCCGAACGACAGCGTGATCTCGGTACGTGCGGTCATCCGTCGTCGTATCGGACCCGGCCGCATGGATGAGCCTGCGGGTGTAGGCCTGGATCTCGAGCAGGGCGACGGACAGCAGTTCCTCGTCGGGCGCCGCCAGATCCTGTGACCACCGTGCGAAGTCGGGGTTCGTCACCGCTTCGGGCAGGACGATCGGCCAGGGGCGGAGCAGGTTGTCGAGCACCGTCCGGCCCAGGCCCCAGGGCAGGACCGTGGCCAGCGGGAGGTTGAGCCAGCGGAACTGGGCGCCGGGGGACACCCGCACCAGCTGATGCGGGACAGAGGCCCAGAACAGGGCGGTGCCGGGCGCCTCGATCTCCACGTACCTGCCGCCGAACAAGTACGCCATGCTCCCACGGACGGCGATGTTGATCTCGATGTCCTGGTGCCGGTGGGCCCGTGCCATCACCTCGGGAACACCCGCTCGGCACTCGAGCCCGATGTCGTGATCCCACGGTAATAAGGTCATCTGACGATCCGGGAAACAGTGCTGACCGGCGACGAAGACTCGGACATGCACCCAACTTACGCTGACGATGCCACCGGAAGTAGCCCTTGCGAACTGCCCGGGAAACAGTTCGGCAACAAGCGGGACCAGCGCCCACCGGACAGCGCACGCCATTCATCGTGTGCTATGTCGCCACGCCCACCGAACCGAGGAACGACACCGGTCTCCATTCATATTGAAAACGATATGAAAAGGCGTGGCAGATTTATTGCCGACTAGTTACAGACAAATGAACAGGAGGCTTGTAACGTGCAGGAAAAGTTACGGCGCATCAGGTAGCCCGACGACAGGCGACGGCATTATTCCGCGTTCCCGACGCCGTCATCGCCCTACCGGCGCCGAAATCCGCAAGGAGGAGTCATGCGAAGAATGCTGCTCTGGAGCTCGGCCGCCGTATTGGCGATGATGTCCCCGCTCACGGGTTCCGCGGCCGCCGGCGCGACGTCGCCGAGCCAGGCCGCGGCCCAGAACTACTACGTCAGCGGGTCCGGCTCCGACATCAACAGCGGACGCTCGACCATCGCGCCTTTCCGCAGTATCCAGCGGGCGGCCGACCTCACCCGGCCCGGCGACACCGTGAACATCATGAACGGCACGTACGGCGACACCTCGACCGAGGGAGTCGTGCAGATCAAGCGTTCTGGCGCGCCCGGGAAGGTCATCACCTACCGCGCCCTGCCCGGCCACCACCCGGTCCTCAAGCCGGTGACCGGCTGGAACGGCATTGTCCTGATCGGAGCGTCCTACATCACCATCGAAGGCCTCGAGATCAAGGGCGACAGCGCAGCCATCACCCTCGAACAGGCCACGGCCGGCGCCAGCGACTCGCGTCCCCGGTTCAACACCAACTGCATCAACACCCGAGAGGACCGCGACACCGGAGCCCTGTCGCACCACCTGACCATCCGCGGCAACTACGTGCATCATTGCCCCGGAGCCGGCATCGGCGTCATGTACGGCGACCATGTCCTGATCGAGCGGAACCGGGTGCACACGACCTCCTGGTACGCCGTCTACGGCACCAGCGGAATCTCGGTCTACGAGCCGATCGACGTCGCTCCCCCGGCCAACGGTGAGTCTTACAAGGTGGTGATTCGCAACAACATCTCGTACGACAACGAGAACAAGGTCAAGTGGATCGGTTGCGACTGTATCTCCGACGGCAACGGAATCATCGTCGACGACACCCTGCAGCGACAGAGCGGCAAGAAGGCGTACACCGGCCGGATCCTGGTAGCCAACAACATCGTTTTCAACAACGGCGGTACCGGTATCCACGCTTACCTGGGCCGCGATGTCGACATCGTGCACAACACCGCCTACCTCAATTCGCGCAGCCCGGCCCTGAATAATCCCAACATCGGCGCCTGGTCCAGCACCAACGTCAATATCCTGAACAACATCTCGTACGCCCGGGCCGGCAAGGCGACGACCTTCCCCGCCGGGGACACCAACGTCCGATACGACTTCAACATCTACTTCGGCGGCCTGCCGCCCCAGGCCCGCGGGCCGAACGACATCATCGCCGACCCCCGCTTCGCCAACGCGAGCACAGATCCGGCCACCGCGGACTTCTGGCTCCAGCCACAGTCCCCGGCCGTCGACAGTGGCACGAACTCCATTCCCGTCAGCACCGACTATTTCGGCACCCGGCGCCCGCAAGGCGCTGCACCCGATCGAGGCGGGATCGAGCGAACGCGCTGAGTCAGGGCTCAGCGCGGCGGCCGGGCACCCGCCCTTCTCCGCTACGCCACCACAAGGAAGACACGTGAACGAACACTGGATTATGCCCACCGCGCAGACCATCTACGCGGTGAGCCTCGCACCCGACCGCGGCGGCCTGGTTCTCGACTACTGGGGACCGGCCGCCGACGGCCCGGTGATCCACTGGACGCCCGACGTCCTGCCGCCCTTCGAGACGGAGCCGGACATCGCGCCGCTGGAGTACGCGAGCGACGGCAGCCGGCACATCCACCACACCGAGATGCGGATCGACCGGGGGAACGGATCGTCCGGCGCCCGCTGGTCCGCGTTGTCCGATGCGGTGCGCACCGACGGGAACACGACCGAGCTGGTCGTCACCTTCACCGACGAGAGCGGCACCCTGCGGCTGGTCCAGCATGTCCGGGTCCGGGCCGACCACGACGTCATCGAACGCTGGATCGAGATCACCAACCTCGGGCCCAGCACCGTACGGCTGGACCGGGTCTTCAGCGGCGGATGGACAGTTCCGTCCCAAGACGGGGTCCACGTACGGTACCTGGCCGGCGGGTGGGGCCAGGAGTTCCGCGAGCAGAACCTCGAGCTGCGCTCAGGCAGCTTCACCATGGGCAGCAAGCAGGGCGTGACCGGCCACTTGTTCGCCCCCGCAGTGGCCGTCGCGCCGATCCTGCCGGGAGCGCCCGGCGCCTGGGGGGTGCAACTCGCCTGGAGCGGCTCCTGGCGAGCCGTCGTCGAGACCGGGCCGTACGGGGATCACGCCCGGGTATCGATGGGCGTCGACGACGAGTCGGTCCGGGTGACGCTCCATCCAGGGCGGACCTTGACAACCCCGGCGACCTTGGGCGTCCACAGCCCCGAAGGTTTCGCCGGCGTCGCCCGGGCGTGGCACCGCTATCAGCGCGAAGCACTCAACCGGTCCACGGACGCCTACCACCACCCGGTGGTCTACAACTCCTGGTTCGCTACCGGGTTCGACGTCGAGGCGGGCCACCAGCTCGAGCTGGCCGAAGTCGCCGCCGACCTGGGCGCCGAGGTCTTCGTCCTCGACGACGGCTGGTTCACCGGCCGCAAGGACGACACCGCGGGGCTGGGCGACTGGCGCGTCGACGAGCAGAAATTCCCGGGCGGCCTGGAGGCGTTCGCCGACGCGCTGGTGAGCCGGGGCCTGCGCTTCGGCATCTGGATCGAGCCGGAGATGGTCAACCCGGACAGCGACCTCTTCCGCGAGCATCCCGACTGGGTCTACCGGGCCTCGGACAGGACACCGGTCCTGTCCCGTAACCAGCTCGTGCTGGACCTGGGCCGGCCGGAGGTCCTCGCCTGGGTGGCCGACACCCTCCGGAGCCTGCTCGGCCGCTACCCCATCACCTACGTCAAATGGGACATGAACCGGCCGATCACCGACGGCGGCCGGCCCGGCGACCCCCGGGGCGGAGAATGGGCCCTGCAGCACACCAACGGCTTCTACGAGATGCTGCGACTGCTGCGTGCCGAGTTCCCGCACGTCACTGTCGAGGTGTGCGCCGGCGGTGGTGGCCGGGTGGACGCGGCGGTGCTCGCCCTGTCGGACGTGGTCTGGCCCACCGACGAGGTGGGTGCGCGCGACCTGCTCGAGATTCAACACGGCTTCCTGCAGGCATTCCCGGCGTACATCATGAACTCGCTCGTCTCCGGCCAACCGGGTATGCGCCGGCGTGGCCCGGCATCCCTGGGCTACGGCTTCGTGGTGGCCATGTCCGGCGTCCTGGGCATCGGCGCGGACGTGCTGACGTGGAACCCGCAGGAGCGCGCCGAGGCCCGCCGCCTGATCGCGCTCTACCGGGAGCTGCGGCCGCTGCTGCAGTTCGGCGACGTCACGGCGCACGGCACGCCGGCGCAGCAGCCGTACGCCCGGGAGTACTCGGGGGGATCGGCGGCCGGGGGGCGGGTCTGTGTCCTGGTGTGGGACACGGCGGGTCAGCGTCCCAGCACCCGTTCCGACTCGGCCGTCAATCACATCAGCCGGCGGTGGCGAGTCTTCCCCCAGCGGCTCCGACCGGAGCTGACCTATGCGGTCCGCGACACCGGTGTAGTGGCGGCCGGAGCCGTCCTGTCCACCCAGGGCGTGGAGATCCCCTGGCGACACGCCCCGGACGCCGACGTCCTCATCTTCGATCCTGTGCCGGATCCGCCGGCCCGGGACACCGGAATCAATCCCGTTACCGAACTCCCTGGAGAGCAGCGATGAAACGAATGCGAGCCGGACTGTCCTTCGCTCTGGCACTGATCACGGTGACCTCTGCCGGTGCGTGTTCAGGCAGCAGCGTCAGCGCCGACTCGACCCCTGGCACCGTCACGTTGAAGGTCAACTACTGGGGCGACTTCGGCCTCAAGGAACTCGTTCCCCAGTACGAGCGGGACCACCCCACTGTCAGGATCCAGCTGAATCCCGGTGACAACGCCCGGCAGCACGAGGACCTGCAGAAGTACCTCGTGGCCGGGTCGGGCGCACCGGACATCGCCGCGATGGACACTACCTACTCCGTCTCATTCCGCAACCAGGCGACCAAGTTCGCCGATCTGAAGGCCCTCGGAGCCGGCAAGTACGAGGACAGGTACCTCAAGTGGAAATGGCAGGAGACGCTGTCGCCGGACGGCCGTCAGATCGGCCTCGGCACCGATGTCGGCGGACTGGCGATCTGTTACCGCAGCGACCTGTTCAAGGTCGCCGGCCTGCCCACCGACCGTGACCAGGTGTCCACGCTCATGTCTACGTGGGACAAGTACATCGAAACCGGCCGAATATTTACTAAGGCCGAAGGGCCCAACAAGTTCGTCGACGGCGCGGGCCTGCTCATGGAGGCCGTCATGCAGCAGCAGCCGACTGGATACCTCGCCCAGGACGAGACGCTCACCATGGACGGAGGGGTCAAGACCGCCTGGGACACCGCCAACAGGGTGATCGAGTCGAAGCTGTCGGCGAACCTCAAACCCTTCACCCCCGAATGGAACGCCGGGATGAAGAGCGGCGCCTTCGCGACCATTCCGTGCCCAGCCTGGATGCAGGCCTACATCCAGGATCAGGCGCCCGACACCAAAGGCAAGTGGGACATCGCGCGGCCGCCCGGTGGAGCAGGTAACTTCGGCGGGTCGTTCTGGACTGTTCCGGCCCAGGGCAAGAACGTCGAAGAGGCGTACAAGTTCGTGGAATGGCTCATCCAGCCGGCTCAACAGATCGCCATCTTCGAGGCGGTGGGGAACCTGCCGTCGCAGCCGGCGCTGTGGCAGGACCCGGCGATCCGTGACGCGCGCAATCCGTTCTTCAACAACGCACCGTCCGGGAAGATCTTCACCGAGTCCGCGAAGAATGTCACGCCGCAGTACCAGGGCAGGCAGACCGCCAGGGTTCGCCAGGAGGTCATGAACGTCCTGGACCAGGTCCAGGAAGGAAAGATCAGCGGCTCGGCGGCCTGGGACAAGGCGAAGTCGGTAGCCGCCAAGGCAGTGAGCTGATGAGCACCGGCGTCGCCGTGCCCCCGCGGTCCACGAGCTCAATGCCGCCCTCTCCCCCGGCGGCGCCGGCTCGCATCTCCTGGCGCACCCGGCTGAGCCGCTGGGACACCACGCACATGCCGTACCTGCTGATCGCCCCGTTCTTTCTGATCTTCGGCGCCTTCGGGCTGTTCCCGCTGCTCTACAACGGGGTCGTCTCGGTGCGGACCTGGCGGCTGGACGATCCCGCCCAGGACGGCTGGGCGGGTCTCGGCAACTACGCCCGGGTGCTGGGCGACGACCGGTTCTGGAACGCGATGCTGAACACGTTCGGCATCTTCCTGCTGTCCACCGTGCCGCAGCTCATTCTGGCCCTGCTGCTCGCCGCTCTGCTCAACCGCCGGCTGCGGGTGCGGACCGGCCTGCGGATGGGTGTCCTGCTGCCTTACATCACCCCCATCGCCGCGTCGACCATCGTCTTCAGCGCCCTCTTCGCCAACCAGTTCGGCCTCGTGAACCATGTGCTCTCCAGCGCCGGGCTCGGCCAGATCGACTTCCGCGCCGAGAAGTGGTCGTCCTGGCTCGCCATCGCCACCATGGTGAACTGGCGGTACATCGGCTACAACGCACTGATCTACCTGGCCGCCATGCAGGCGGTGCCCAAGGTGCTGTACGAGGCGGCCGCGCTCGACGGCGCGGGGGCCTGGCGTCAGCTGTGGAGCGTCACCGTGCCGTCGATCAGGCCGGCTGTCGTCTTCACGGTGATCCTGTCCACCATCGGCGGCATGCAGCTCTTCACCGAGCCCCTGCTGTTCGACCCCGAGGTGAGCGAAGCCGCCGGTGGTTCCGACGGCCAGTTCCAGACGATCGCCATGCTGATCTACCGGACCGGATGGAAGGAACTGGACCTCGGCCGGGCCGCGGCGATGTCCTGGGTGCTGTTCCTCGTGATCATCCTGCTGGCCGCCGCCAACGGTTTCCTGACCAACCGCCTCAGTGGGGGAAGACGATGACCGGATCGACCGGCGTGCGGACGCCGCGAGCCGGGGCGGGCGCCCAGCGAGGGCGCCCGCCGTCCGAGAGCCCGGCCGGGACGCTGACGTATGTGCTGCTCGTGCTGACCATCGTGCTGTCCGCACTCCCCCTGTACTGGATGTTCGTCGTGGGATCGAGCGGCGAGGACGACGTTTTCCGGGTGCCGCCGCCGACCGCTCCGGGCGATGCCCTGAGCGACAACGTCCGGGCCGTCTTCGCCGCCGACAACGTCTTCTTCCTCGCCTCGCTGGTCAACAGCCTGCTCGTCGCAGTCGTCGTCACCGCGTCGGTGCTGGTGTTCTGCTCGCTGGCCGGATTCGCGTTCGCCAAGCTGCGCTTCCGGGGGCGCAACCCGCTCATGTTCTTCCTGATCCTGACGATGACCGTGCCGAACCAGCTCGGCGTCGTCGCGCTGTACATCGTCATGGGAAAGTTCGACCTCAACGGCACCCCGGCTGCCGTCATTCTGCCGGGGCTGGTCACCGCGTTCGGCGTCTTCTACATGCGCCAGTTCATCGTCGAAGCCGTACCGGACGAGCTGATTGAGGCGGCCCGGGTCGACGGCGCATCCACCCTGCGGATCTTCCGCAGCGTCGTGGCCCCGACGCTGCGCCCGGCGCTGGGCGTCCTCGGTCTGTTCACCTTCACGGCAAGCTGGAACGACTTCCAGTGGCCGCTGATCACCCTGAGCGGATCCGAGTACCCCACCGTGCAGGTAGCGCTCTCCAACCTCGCATCCGGTCAGTATGTCGTGTTCTCGCGCCTGCTGGCCGGTGCCCTGCTGGCCACGCTGCCGCTCCTGATCGTCTTCGTCGTCGCCGGCAAGCAGATCGTCGCCGGGATCATGGAGGGAGCGGTGAAGAGCTGAGGTCCACCCCGCCCCTTGCACCCGCAGTGAACCGCCGCAACGGCAGCCACTGAAACGGTACAAATCACTGGTGGAGTCACCCATGACAAGAGCACGGGCAACATTGCGAACCGTCGCACAAGCGGCCGAGGTGTCCGTGACCACGGTTTCGCGGGTGGTGAACGGCAGCAAGGGCGTGTCCTTCTTCACGCGCAGCAGGGTCGAGCAAGTCATGCGCCAGCTGCAGTACAGCCACGGGGGGAACAGTACGGAGCCGCACCTCGGGCCCTTGCAGGCGATCGTCGACGACTTCGGAGACCCTGCTGTGCTCGATGTTCTCAAGGGCGTCGAGAGCGTGGCGCAAGCGAGCGGCGCCGGCATGTTTGTCGCCGCACTGCAGGGACGGGCCGTGAACCCCCGATGGCTCACGAACATGACCGCCCGGCAGCCGAGCTCCATGGTCCTGATAACGTCCCGGTTCGCTGTGCCCAGCTACTCCATGGTACGAGGGCTGGGCGTGCCGGTAGTGGTAGCGGATCTCTCGGAGGGCGGCTCGGCGCACACTCCTGCGGTCGGCGCCTCGAACTCGGCCACCGGCACGCTGGCCGTGCACCACCTCCTGTCCTTGGGACACCGGCGGGTCGGATTCGTGGCCGCAGCCGAAGACCTGAGCGCCGGCAGCGCCCGCCTTGTCGGGTACAGGGAAGCGCTCCGGGCCGCCGGCGTTCCGGCGGACGAAGAGCTGGTGCAGCTCAGTCATCACGGCAGCGACGCGGGCCTGAGCGGTGGCATCGCGCTGCTGGACCGGCCAGATCCTCCGACCGCCATCTTCGCCGCCGGCCTGCGTACCGCGATCGGCGTGTTCCAGGCGGCGGCCAGACGAGGCCTCAGTGTTCCGGCCGACTTGAGCGTTGTCGGCTATGACGATCTCGCTCAGGCGTGGTGGTTGTCGCCTACGCTCACCAGGATCCGACGGCCGCTGGCCGACATGGGGGCTCTAGCCGCACAGACGGCCGTGCGCCTGGCCAACGGTGAGTACGCGGACCAGCGGGTGGATCTGCCGACCGAGCTACTGATCATGGACAGCACGGCAGCGCCGTTCAGGTCGGTGGCCGGAGGCTGACGCCGTCGGAGAACCCGTCCGGTCCCACCCGTCCCGGCGTTCCATTGATAAAGCGTCGAACATATATGCCCGCGACGGTTCGGCCGGGATCCAGTCGGATCACTAGGGTGGGTCCGTGCATACGGATGTGGGTGGGTTGCGTGCGTGAAGGACTTCTGCGCGGAGTGGGAACAGTGGTGGCCGGACTGCTGGTGACCTCCGGCTGCTCCACCCAGGCAGCACGCGATTCCGCCGGCCCCGAAACCGCGGCGGCTGGAGCACCGACGGGACCGCCGGGGCCGTCCGCGGCTGCGCGGTCCGGGCCTGCCGCAGCGCCGTCGCCCAGCAGAACAGCCGCCCGGACGGACGGCACCGGAGCCGAGGCGGGCTGTTTGGGCCGGACGGAATCAGCCGCCGCCACCGTGACCAGTCCCCGGACGGCCGGCTACCTGGGTACGGGGCCGGACGACACCACCGGCGGCGTCGACATCGGTGCCGGCTGCACCGTCGTCGTCGGCGGCCGCTTCACCGGCACTGCCGTGCTCGCCGGGGCGACCAGGCTGCCGGGCGGCGGCGGAGGTGCGGTGCTGCGCCTGAGTGCTGACGGCCGCCGGGTGCTGTCGGCGGTACGGGTGGCCGGCACCGTGGACGATCTCGAGGTCCGCCGCACCACCGGCGACATCGCCGTGGCGACCGACCGCGGCGTCCGGGTGCTCGATGCGGCTGCGGCGAAGGTCCGCTGGCAGACGCGGGCCGCGGTCAGCCGGGTGGCCATCGGCGATGCCGGCACGGTGGCCGCCCTCGACGGCACCACGGTGGGCATCTACAGCAGCGGCGGCAAACGGACGGGATCCGTGCGCCTGGCAGGCCGCACGGTCAGCGACGTCGCCGTCGACGACCGCCGCGGTCTGGTGTTCGTCGCCGGCTTCACCCAGCGGGGCGGCTCCTGCGGCCAGGTCCAGGTGCCGTTCGTACGGGCGTACGGGCGCGACGGCGCCGCCCGCTGGAAGCTGTACGACTTCGATCCCGGCGCGCTCAACGGGTTGTGTGCCGACAGCCGCGCCGGCCGGGTGGCGATGGGCCGCGATGGCAAGCTCTACCTCGCCGGGGAGATGGCCGGCGGCGCCAGCGTCTTCACCACCAACGGCCGCTCCGCCAAGGCTCCGGCCCCGAACGTCGGCTACGACAAGTTCACCCAGGCGAGCAACACCAGCGACGCCCACCTGACCTACTTCGCCCGGCTGGATCCGGCCACCGGCAGCATCAAGGCGGGACAGACGCTGCTGGCCCGGATCGACGTCAAAGGCGACAAGGGCAACACCATCACACCCAGCGCCATCACCGCGGACGCCGGTGGCCGGGTCTACGTCGGTGGCTCCTCGGCGTACCAGATCGCCGGCCGGTCCCAGATGCGGATGAACGGCCACCCGCTGAAGCCGTACGCCGGAGGCGACGCCTGGGTGCTCGTCACCTCGCCGGATCTCCGGAAGCGGCTGCAGTGGACGGCCTGGACCGATGGCGGCCAGGCCGAGGTCGTCGGCCTGGCCGTGGACGGTCCGGTCGCCGCGCTGGCCGCCCGGGTCGGCAAGCCGGCCATGTACGTCAAGGCTCCGGTGCAGAAAGCCGTGCCGTCCGGCGGCAGCGGATACGCCGCGGTGTGGCCGGCCCGCCGGTAGTCCAGCCTCGCGTGGTGCGCCGCGGCGGGTGAGCCGTACGGGCCATCAGCACCGGCCGTGGGCGCGCCCACGGTACGCCCCGGGCGGGACGGCTCATGGCGAAAGCCAGCCGACCCAGCCGGGTGACAGGCCCGTCAGTCAGCAGCATGGTCGACCCCGAATTCATCGTTCTGGGAGCAGCACGCATCAAGGCCGGCGACCCGGACACGACATTCGCCTGGCATCAGCACAGCGGACGTCCGTGAAGCACATCAAGGACGAGCGGGTCAACGACGAGGTCTGCTATTTCGGTACGGAACCCGGAATTCCGGTGACACTGCCGGCGGGACCCAATGCGGTCTTCTCCAGCGTCGTCATTCACCGCAGTGGTCCCAGCCGCACGGACCAGACCCCGTTCACGCCATCAACTCGTGAATGGACACGAACACTTCCTCCACCATGCCGCAATCGTCGCGGGCCGGTAAGCGCACCTTCGCACAGGGCCGGCGATGACCAGCCGGCCGGCCGCTTGGCGCCCTCGGCAAGTGCCGGCCCGGCGCCTACCGAGGGCGACCGCCACGCCCGGTGGACGGCTTCATCTCTTGCCAGCAGGATCGACGAAGTGACCATCCACCGGACACTCAATAGGGTTGTGACATCGACGGCGGCCGCGCGTCGGCTTGCCGGGACCAGCCACTCCGGCTCTGTCCCATGGTCAGCCGGAGGTTTTCACCGCCGACGATGTCACTGTGCCGCAGCCAGGCGCGGTGCAGGGGCCGGCCGTGCAGGGTGCGCGCGGCGACAACCATGGCGAGGCCGTCAGCCTTCGAGCCCTGGCCCTTGGTGACGTTGGCCGGTGCCGAGCGGTGGGTGACCGGTCGACTCGAGGGCGAGCCTCATCACGAGATGAATATAGGTCCGTTGGGCAAGGTTAGCTGTTCCTTTATTTTGCTGCCCGGACGTATTCAGTCCGCGATTTTTTCGTAAGGTCCCCAGACGGGCGGCCCGCCGCAAGTCGGACGAGCCGTACCGTTCCCAAGCTATCCGGAGGTTTTCCGTGCCGTTGCACAATGCCCGATCTTCGCCACCAACTACCCCGCGGGCGAGGTCACGCAGGCGGCTGTGGATATGGGGGGCGACGAGCGCCACAGCGGTCGCCGCAGCGGTCGGCGGCGTCGCGGTGGCCTCGGCGCAGGACAATGCGACGATCACCTCAGCCGTGCTGATCGACGCGGCCACGGACCGGCCGGTTCCGGGCCGCAAACCACTACGCGGCACGCAGAGCGTCGACCTGGCCGCGATCGGCACCCGTCAGCTCAGCGTGCAGGCCTTCCTGCCTGCGAAGGGCACCCGCAGCGTCCGTTTCAATGTCGACGGCCGGACCACCAGCGTGGAGAGTGCCTCTCCGTTCGTGCTGGCGGGAGACTCGACGAAAGGCGACATCTACGCGTGGAAGCCGACGCCGGGCAAGCACACCATCGTGATCACCCCGTACAGCGGCCGGAACGGCACCGGTCGCGCCGGAACGCCCCTGCGGATCGCCCTCGCCGTCACCGATACAGCCGGTGGCGCCGCAGCGAAGCCCCATCCGTCGAAGCCTGCCGGTGAGCCGGTGACGCCGAAGCCCGCCGGCAAGCCGGTCGCGACCCCCACGATGCCGCCGACCACGGGACGGTACCTGTACGTGTCGGGCTCCGGCGACGACAAGAGCACCGGCACCTCCGCAGCCAAGCCCCTACGCACCCTGCAGAAGGCCGCCAACATGGCGAAGGCCGGCGACACCGTCCTGGTCATGAACGGCACCTACGCCAACTCCGATCCGAACTCGAACATCCTCACCGTGAGCCGCGGCGGCGCCCAGGGCAGGCCGCTCACCATCGCCGCCTACCCCGGGCACACGCCGGTCCTGCGGGCCCGCAACTGGAACGCCGTGCAGATCCATGCCTCTCACGTGATCGTACGGGACCTGACCATCGAGGGAAACCGCAACGAGATCACGCTGGCGCAGGCGCTGGCACAGAAGACCAACCGGAACAACCCGCTCCACAACGGCAACGGCATCATCGTCCAGCCGCCGCGTGACAACCTGAACCGCACACCGCACCACGTCACGATTCGTGGCAACACCGTGCGCAACACCCCCGGCGGCGGGATCGCCGCCATCGAGACCGATCACGTGACCATCGAGAAGAACACGGTGTCGGGCACCTCCCACTGGACCGTCTACGGCACCAGCGGCATCTCGGTCTTCCACAGCCGCGACGTGGACGGCGACACCACCGGATACAAGATGATCGTCCGGCAGAATGTCGTCTTCGACAACCGCAACTTCGTGCCCTGGATCGACTCGAGCAGGGATCCGTCGAAGCGACACATCACTGACGGCAACGGCATCATCATCGACGACAACCGGAACACGCAGATCGCCCACCGCGCCATCCAGCCGTACCGGGGTCGCATCCTGGTCGAGAACAACATCGCCTACCGCAACGGTGGTGGCGGCGTCCACATCTTCCTCAGCGACCGCGTCGACGTGGTCAACAACACCGCGTACCGGAACTCGACGAGCCCGGAGATCGGAGACCGCGACATCAGCGCCATCCGGGCCCACGACGTCCGCTACTTCAACAACGTCGCCGTGTCGGCGCCGGGACACAAGCCGATGGCCGTCTCCCGGACCCCCGGCCGCGCCAAGGGCACCGAGACCGTCATCGACCAGTGCAACTTGTTCGGCGGTGACCCCCGGTTCGTCGACCCGGACGCCGGCGACTTCCGGCTTCGGGCCGGCAGCCCCGCGATCGACGCCGCCTGTGGCCCGGCGATCGCCAAGACCGATGTCGCCGGTAAGGCACGACCGAGCGGAAAGGCCGCCGACAAGGGCGCCCGGGAATCCTGAACAAACCGTAATCGGGGGGTGCCGGCACCACGGCCAGCACCCCCTGGTGCGCTGCCGCACCAGCCCTTCACCCGCGCAGCTGACCCTGGTACCTGCGCTGCGTGGCCGCCTGCAGGTCGTCGGCGGTAGCGGCGAGCAGGGTGGTCGCCTCACGGACGGCGCTCAGCGCCTTCAGCTGCGCGAAACCAGCTGGAACCGCCTCGATGATCACGAATGGTGCTCCCGTCCTGAATCAGCCTGCTCCCCGCGCACGGGGGATGGTCCGGTCCCTTCATGCCCAGCACCAACGACCAGCCACGAGAACGACAAGCCGAGCCCCATCGCAGCAGGTCCGTGCCGTGAACGGTGTTTCGGCGTATTCGGTCAGTAGCTCTCGGCAGCCGGCCAGCGGTCACCGAAGGTGATGGCGAAGGCGTTGAGTACTGGCTTCCAACGCATCGTCCATCGGGCGCGGCCGGCCCCAGTCGGCTCCGCCGTACCGCGATCGCGGCTCTCGCCGTGATCTGCGTCGGTGTGGCAGGCTGCGAGCCGCAGAACAGGGGTGCGATGGGCAGTAGCCTCAGCCCGGGCGCTACGCCCTCGTCCTCGGCCACGGTGTCTCACGGACACGAGCCGTCACCGGGCCGACACACCGCACCGTCGAAGCCAACCGCCCAGGCGTCGACCGGTACGGCGAATAGCCTCGCGAGTCGGCACCGACCGTGTCGGCTGCCTTGACCGATTGCGAGTCGATGACCCCGGCCGGCGGCTGCGGGTCACGGCCCTCGGCGGTACGGATCTGCTCGCGCAACTCCTCGAGGATGCGGTCGGTGACACCACGTGCCTGCCATCGTCGGAACCAGCCGTAGACGGTCTGCCAGGGCGGGAAGTCCACCGGCAGCTGCCGCCAGGAACACCCAGAGCGGGGTCCGTAACCGCGCCTTCGCGCGGGGTCGGCGATGACCGGCCGGCTCCCTTGGCGCCCTCGGTAAGTGCCGGCCCGGCGCGCACCGAGGGCGACCACCACGCCCGGTGGACGGCATCATCTCTGACCAGCCGGGTCGACGAAGTGACCATCAACCGGACCCTCAATAGGGTTGTGACATCGACGGCGGCCGCGCGTCGGCCTGCCGGGCCCAGCCACTCGGACTCTGTCCCATGGTCAGCCAGAGGGTTCCACCGCCGACGATGTCACTGTGCCGCAGCCAGGCGCGGTGCAGGGGCCGGCCGTGCAGTGTGGCGCTCTGGACGTACTTCGCGGCCGCGCTGACACCGTCCGCCTGGATGGTCAAGGTGCCACCGGAAACCTTGATCCGGCTCTGAGCGAAGACAGGGCTTCCGATGTAGTACCAATCCTGTCCGGCGTTGGGGAATAACCCGAGCGCGCCCCAGACGTACCAGGCTGACAGCGTTCCGGCGTCGTCGTTCTCCGGCAGGCCGTCGCGATCGATGGAGTACTTCGTCGACAGCAGGCTGCGTACCCGCTCGGCGGTGCGGTCATGTCGCCCCGCGTGGATGTAGAGATAGCCGGCCAACAGGTCCGGCTCGTTGCCCGGATTGTAATGCCCGCCATCGAAGAGCTCGTCCAGCCAGGCGACGAAGCCCGAGTCGCCACCGGTGCGGTTGATGACGCCTTGCACATCGTGGGGAACATAGGTGCTGTATTGGCGCGCGGTGCCTTCGTAGAAGGGATCGCTCCACCCGCGGTATGCCCTGTCCTTGTCAAAGTCGGCGAGCCAGGTGCCGTCGACGTACCGCGGCCGGATGACCCGGTTCTCCTTGTCCCACAGCTTTTTCCAGCTCTCGGCCCTCACCCAGTCGAGCATGGCCTTCTCGTTGTCGCCGTGCCGCCAGGCAACGGCGGCGATACAGAAGTCGTTGTACGAGTACTCCAGAGTTCGCGAAGCGGAACGCCCCGACCACCACATCGTCGGCCCTGACTGGTCAACGGGAAGATAGCCCAGCTTCTTGTAGTCGGCCAGCTGCCGGCCCTGCTTCAGGGCGTCGTCACTCTCCACGTCAGCGTTCTTCCGCAGCGCCCGGTATGCGGTGGCGTAGTCGATGTCGGGGAGCTGTTTGAGCAAGGCATCGGCGACGATCACGTCACCGTTGGTACCTCCCTGGGTGTAGCCGTTGTGACCGGCGATCCGCGCATCGGGCATCCATCCGGTGCGGGTGAATGTCTCGACGAGGCTCTGGACGAGATCAGCCTGGCGCCGCGGCTGGATCAGCGTGAGCAACGGGTTCACCGTGCGGAACGTGTCCCAGAGCGTGTAGAAGTCCTCGTAGTGAGCGCGCGGCGAATCCCACCAGATGTTCTCACCGGTCAGATCATGGGGCATCGCCTGTGCGTGCAGCAGTGCGGAGTAGAAGCACGTCCGCTCAGCGGCGCTGCCTCCGTCGACCTCGATCCGGGCCAGATTCTCCGCCCAGATCTGCCGCCCGCGCCGAGCCACCGCAGCGAAGTCATCACTGCCGAGCTGGCTGCGCAGGTTCTGTCCCGCCCGGGCCAGGTCGCGCCAGGACAGTCCGATCCGAACTTCGACGTCCCGTTGCGTCTTGGTGTCGAAGGTGGCATATGCGCCCGTGTGCCACCCGGCCCGGGCGAGGCGGCGTGATCTCTCGGTGACAGTGTCCTGCGCCCAGGTGCCGTATCCGACGAAGGGGCGGTTGAACTCGAGCACCGCGTACAGCGTGTACTCGCCGGGGTTCCATCCGCCCCGGAACCGGCCGATGATCTCGATGCGCCGGTCGCCGACGATGGTCACCTCGCACGTGAGTGGCTGCTGTCCGTTCTGCGTTTCGATGACGGATGAGGCATCGATCAGCAGGATGCCGGACTTGTCGACCGGGAACGTGTACTTGTGCACTGCGCACATCCGGGTAGCGGTCAGCTCCGCTCGAATTCCTCCGTCCCGGGTCAAAGTCACCCCGTAGTAACCTGGGGCCGCCCGCTCATCGCGTTTCGCCGAACCCTGAGCGATGTCCGTCGCCGGTTTGACGGTGCTGATCGATCCGGCCCGCGGCGTGATCCGGAAATTGCCGTACTTGCTCGCGCCGCCGGTGCCGGAGACATGGGTCTGGCTGAAGCCTCTGATGTCGCGATTCGAACGGTAGCCTGACGTCGGACTCTCCCCGCCGGGGATCGAGACGCAGTCGGGACTGGGCTTGGCGAAGCCGAACGGGACGTAGGCGCCAGGAACGATCTCACCACCATTGTCGACACCGATCAGCGGATCGACCTCGGCCTCGGGAGTGGTCGGGACCACTCCGGCCGCGGCTTGTCGGGTGATACCGCTGAACAGCGGGGATGTTGTTCCAGCGGCGACGGCGGCGGCAGCGCCGGAGAGAACGGTGCGTCGGGGAAGGGGTGACATCGAAGTCCAATCACGAGGGCCAGGACAAACCGCTGCCGCACGGAGGAGGACGCGACGCGGACTGCCTGACATCGTTGTCAATGCTTCGATGTTCCGACCGGATTGCGGTGCTGTCAATATATGTTTTCCTCATGTCGGAATGCATATGAGTACTTCGATATCGAACTCGACATGAATGGCGAGCGTTAAGGTGTGACCGGACGCGAAGGCCGAATCTGTCGTCCCCCGGCTGGGATCGGGTGCACCCACGCCATCATGGAACGGTGCCGCCGCTGCGCCCACGGGGCGCAGCGGCGGCACCTCAGGCCGTCCGGGTCAGAGGCCGGCCAGGCTGCGATCGGCGACCACCACGGGGGTGTTGCCGATCGGCACACCCTTGAGGGTCAGGGAGCCGCCCGAGCGCTGGACGGCTGTGGCCGGCACCTGGTAAACGTTGCCGCTGACCAGGTCGATGAGGACCGGATTGCTCATTTTCGAGGCCGGGAATGTCACGTCGACCGGCTTGGTGCTGCGGTCCTCGTTCGGCGCCCGGTCCGGCTTGGCGATCTGGTTGCCCTGGCTGTCCTTCTCGGGCTGCTGGGCGGGATCCCCGCCGAACCACAGCGCCACGGCCTGCTCCGCGGATCCGGTCTTCTCGAACGCCCGGACGGTGACCTTGCGATCACCGTTGCCCGCCGTGCTGTAGGCGAAGCCCTTGATCGGCGACTCCGTCCGCCAGTTGGCGACCGGCTCCAGCCGGGTCAGCGGCTCGAGCGTGCTGTCGAACAACGCGGCGGTGTTCTGCAGACCGTAGTAGGCCAGTTTGGTGTAGGTGGCCTTGAGATCCGGGCCGCAGGCGACGACGCCCTTCGAATTGATCTTCGGGGTGTCGGTGGCGTTGAACTTGTACCAGAGGTCGCAGGTGCCGAGGTTCGAGCTGTCGATCCCGACCCCGATGTCGCCGATGTTGCGCCGCAGGTTATAGGCGATTTGGCTGCGTTCGGTGAAGGTGTCGGCCGAGAAGGCACCGAAGGTGCCGGCGGTGCTCGGGGCGTTGTTCTCGCCCTGCCGGATCACGATCGAGGGTGAGTACTTCGCCAGCGTCTTCCGCAGCTCGGCCATCGTGTTGTATAGCTTGGGGTTGTCGGGATAGTTGTCGTACGGGTGATAGGCGAATCCGTCGACCAGGGCGATGCGCGCCGCCTGCTTCGCGGTGTCGTTGTCCGCCTCGCCGGCGTCCTTGAGGTTTTTCAGCTCCGTCATGAACTTGTCGGCGAAGTCGACGCTGATGCCGAACTCGGTGGCGTAGATGACCGCTTTCGGCTGTTGCGCACGGACGCATTGCGCCATGCGCTTGTAATAGGTCGCGTAGTCCTTGGCGATGGTCGTCGGCGCCCCGTCGTTGTTGGGCTCGTTCCAGATCTCGTACTGCGAGACGCGGTCCTTGAACTCCTCGACCAGTGCGTTGCACCAGTTCTCGGCCTTGTCCAGGCCCTCACCCGCGGGCAGCCCGGCACCGAGGTTGGCGCCGCCGGCCGTAAGTCCCTTCTTGGTGGTGTAATACCAACTGCCATACGAGAACTGCACCCACGGCTTGGCCCCCGCGGCCACCGCGGCATTGATGATCTCTTCGGTCTTGGCCCAGTTGTACCTGCCCTCGGTGTTCTGCTCGACGTCGTTCCACTCCGGCATGACGCGCCAGGTGGTGGTACCGAGCGCGGCCAGCTGCCGCTGGTACTCCGAGAACTTGGCGTAGTTACGTCCCGTGGTCTCGACGCCGGAGATCAACCGCGAGGAGCCGATCTGCTTGGCGGTCCGCGGCGTGACGGTGCCGATCTGGGTCCAGTCGGTGCCGATCGGGGCAGCGAAAATCCGTACGTCGTCGATCCAGGCCGTGCCCGTGGTCTCCTTGCTGACGCCGACCTGCACAGCCGTGAGAGTCTTGGCCTCGGCCCGGAACGCGAGGTCCTTCGCGAGGCGGCTGCCGCGCAGGAACACGCTGTAGGTCTTCGTGCCGGGCTGCGTCGCGATGCGCAGATCCAGCCACTCGTTCGCCTGGTACGCACCGATGGTGACCTGCTTGGCGCCGTCGTAGGCGTACAGCCGGCCGCCGGAACCCAGGCCCACGGTCGCCGCGTGGCCTGCCGGGCTGTCCAGGTGCAGGCCGACCACGGACGTGGTCTGACCGGCCCGCAACCGCACCCCGGCCACCACCGGGGCCGAGGTCGAACCGAGGGACCGGCTGACCGTCGTGGACTGCGCGGCCGAGGTGTCCGTCAACCGCAGGCCGCGGTCGATGGTGTCGGGCACGTCTTGGACCGTGGCCGTGCCACCGTCGCCGGCGACCGTCCAGCCCGGCGCGGCGGACCCGACGGCACCGCCGAATCCGTCGATGATGTCGGCGGCGTCCAGCCCGGCTGCCCCGGTGGGAACGACTTGGGCCGAGCCGGGCTGAGCGAACACCAGCAGCGCGGGCGGCGTGGCCAGACCGGCCAGGGTCAGCGCCCCCGCCAGCAGCAGTCGCCGAGGCTTTCGGCGTCCCGCTCCAGGTGATCGATCATTGTGCCGATCGGGCATCGCAATACCTCCAGAAGAGACGAGAAATGATCGGGCGAAGAATGGGTAATGAGGGCGCCGGCGAGGGGCTGCACGGAGCATCGCCGCGTATGTGGTGCACTTCGTATCGTCGACGGACTGCGGGAGAAACAGTCGATGAGATCCCTCTGGCGGTTCTCATACACTGGTATACCAAGTAGTTCCGGGCAAGGCCAGTCAGGTGATCGACCGGGCACTTCTCGTCATATCCGCAGGCCACGGAGTTGCTGACCCGCGAACATCCGTACCGTTCAGGACCGCATTGATATCGCATTCGAAATGATTGCCGGGCCGCGGAACCGGCGTACGGCCGAGTGCGACTCAGTCCGTAGCCGCCGCGGCACGGTCGCCGTGAGCGGGAGGCGGCGCCCGGTGGCGACGCTCGCCGCGGGCGGGGTGCTCGGTACCGCACGCCGTGGGCGTGGTCATACCGGCCCTCAACCCGCACGACGGCTACGCGTACACGACGACGGCCGGCACCGGCTGCAGCATCCAACAACGGCGGCCAAGGTGCTGACCGTCCTCGCGTTGCTGGCGCCCACCGCCGGCTTCGCGTTTCGGTCGCCGCTCGTGTGGGTCGCGGTGCCGACGCTGGTCTGGCGCTTCACCGGCGGCAATCCCGCGTACTGGGGCACCGGCTACCACTAGAGCGCCGTGCTCATGCCGGTGCAGATGGTCGCGTTCGTCGATGGCCTGGCGCCCCGGCGAGCCAGCGGCCGACACCGCAGCCGTCGGGTACGTGGTCCGCGGCTCGCGGCCGTACCGGTAGGGTTCGGCCGCTGCGCGATCACGAATTTCAACAATATGCGCGGCAGTATTGATCCTCCATCGCTCCGGGCCATTGATAGTCAATTCTTATCAATGACTCCGCACCTTTCCGATAAGGCCCGGGGGTCGACCCTTCGCGCATTCTGATGCTTTCCTTAGGTCTTCCTTTCCGGCCTGGGCACGGCTTTCGCTGTGCGGCACATTGGGCGGAGCGTGACGCAATTGGAGCGTCGTGCCGGGTAGTGCACCGTGTCGCACAGCATTTTGGGAGCCTTACGCATGAGAACAAGGCGAGTCATCGGCGCGATGATTCTTTCGGTCGCTGCCGGGTCGGCGGCGGTGCTCACGGTGCCCGCGCTCGCCGAGACCGACGCGCGGAGTCGTCCAGCGCCGGCCGCGGCTCCGTCGATATCCAGCGGTCCGGCCTCGGCCCTGGTGGACGTCATGTCCCGGGACCTTGGCATCAGCCCGTCCGCCGCAGCCGATCGACTGAAGACGGAGGCAGCGGCGGAACAGGACGCGGCATTGCGGGTCGGGATCGGCGAACCCTTCGCGGGCGCCTGGTTCAGCGCTGAGCGGGGCCGGGTGGTGGTCGCGGTGGCGGATCCGTCGGCGGCCCAGCGGGCACGTTCTCTCGGTGCGGAGCCGCAGATCGTCGAGCGCAGCGAGCGGCAGCTGGAATCGGCACAGCGGCGGTTGGACAAAGTGGTGAACCCGCCCCGATCGGTGGCCGGCTGGTACGTCGACGCCAAGACGAACACGGTCACGATCCTGGCCCGTGCGGGCAGCGAGAGAACGGCGCGCGGTTTCGCCAAGCGTGCGGGCCTGCCCGGCAAGGCCGTTCGGGTGCAGTCCGTGGCCGCCGATTTCACCGCCCTGTTCGACGTGCGCGGTGGTGACGCCTTTCTGATTGACCGGTCCGCGCGTTGTTCCGTGGGCTTCGCGGTGACCACGGGCTTCGTGTCAGCGGGCCACTGCGGCCGGAAAGGCGCGACCACGGCCGGGTTCAACCGGAGCGCGCAAGGCACTTTCCGGGCCTCGCAGTTCGGCAACCGCGGGGGCAACGACTATTCCGTAATCGACGTCAACCGGCAGTGGACGCCGAAGCCGGTCGTCAAGACCACCGGCGGAGACGTCGCGGTCGCCGGCTCGAAGGAGGCGCTGGTCGGTGCCTCGGTGTGCCGGACTGGATCCACGACCGGCACGCGCTGCGGCACGATCACCGCCCGGAACGCGACCCTGAACGTCAGTGGCCGGACCGTGAGGAACTTCATCGTGACCAGTGCCTGCGCGCAGCCCGGCGACTCGGGCGGTTCGCTGATGGCCGGCAACCAGGCGCAAGGTGTGTTGTCCGGCGGATCCGGCAGTTGCGCCGGAGGACGCGCACAGACCGTCTACCAGCCGATCAACCCGGTGCTGACGGCGGAGAAGCTCACTCTGGTGACGACCGACAAGGGCACGCCCACAACCCCGGCCAAGCCCCCGGCCACCCCTACCGTCAAGCCCACGGCAAAGCCGACCCCGACCACATCTCCGCGTCCCACCCGCCCGTCGCGGCCGGCACCCAAGCCGTCCGGGGCGTCGCAGAAGTTCGAGGCCGAGGTGGCGAGCCTGGTCAACAAGGAACGGGCCAAGGCCGGCTGTAAGGCCCTGAACACGGACGCGCGCCTGGTCAAGGCGGCCCGGGGACACTCCCAGGACATGGCCACCAACAACTTCTTCGCGCACACGAACCGGCAGGGCATCAGTTCCGCCCAGCGGGTTCTCAACGCCGGCTACAACTGGCAGCGGACAGGCGAGAACATCGCCGCCGGTCAGCGCACTCCCGCCGAAGTGATGACCGCCTGGATGAACAGCTCCGGGCACCGCGCCAACATTCTCAACTGTGCGTTCAGGGATCTCGGAGTGGGAGTGGCCACCCGCGGCACCACGACCTTTTGGACCCAGGACTTCGGCACCCTGCGCTGAGCCCATCGGTCCTGCGACGGACAGCACCCAGCGAGTGGAGCCCAACTGGACAGTGCCGGGCCCACTCGCTGGGTGCCCGCGACGCGAAAGAACGGAGTTCGCCGATGATGCCGGGACCGAACAGCAGATTCCGAGAACCTTCACGCTGGACCGCCTCGGACGACGACGATTCAGTCCAGTGGCTGTCACACCTGGCGGACCGGGCACCGACCGCGAGAAGTCACCCGGTCGACCGGCGGCAGAGCCCACAGCCGACGCCGGTCACCTTACAGGCGGCACAGGTCCCCATAGTTGTCTGCTCCCATCGGAAGCGACGGATACCGGCCCTGCTGAGAATGGCACTGGTCCTCGTGCTGTGCCTGACCTCGGCGGCGGGCGGCGCCTATCTGGGTTCTGACGGCAACTGCACCCCTCGCACCTTGCTGTCCGGAGCCTGGACCGCTTTCACGCAGCCGTCAGCGGACTTCACCTCTCCCTGTGCACAGAAGCGGACACGCGGCCCCCGCGGATAGGTCCCGAATCAGCGCGCCTTCACTTCCCGCACAACTCGCCAACGAGCAGCCATCAGGATATTCACGGGTTCCGGTCATCGTCTCCTAATGATTGGCGAGGGGGCCGGCGTGGCCGTCGGCGCGTACCCTTATCGCCGACTCCGGCGGCTCGTCCCTCTGCTTCTGGTGGTGGGCTCGCCCACGACACTGACCGCCTGCACGAGCGCTTCGCCCTCCCCGTCCGCATCCGCCGATCGTGTCAGGCCAGGCGAAGACGTACAGCGATCCACTCGCCTCGGCGGTCAATGCGGTCCATGGCGCGGCCGCGGCCGGCGGTCACCATCTGCACGTCTTCGCCTGCGGGTAACAGGCCTTGACGATGCGGGCGGTGCGCTGGAAGAACTCCGCCGCCTCCGCCGCAGGGACCGGGTCGGACTTGCCCCGGGCGACGAGGTTCTCGAGTCCTTCTTCGGCCCGCTGAAGTCCAGCACCCCCTGGTCTGCTCCACCCCTGCCCAGCCGGGCTGGTGCCGGGCTGTCTTGGCACCCGGCGGGCCAAGGTACTTCTGGTAGGAGGAGTAGTCCGCGTAGTTACGGTCGGTCGTCTCCGTGCTCACGATGATGGACGAGCCCGCGATCGTCGCGGCTCCGCGGGGCTTCACCGTGCCGAGGTACGGGAACGGGTCGCGGCCGGCTCGGTGCCGAGGCGGACGTCGTCGATCGACGCGGCACCCTGGCTCGGCTGGGAGACGGTGCATTCGAACCGGTCCAGGGTGCCGGCCTCGGTCCGGAAGGCGAGCCCCGCGGCGACCTGCCGGCCGTCGAGGTAGACGGTCGCGGTGCCGCCGCCCGGGCGGGCCACAATGCGCAGGTCGTGGAACCGGCCGGCCCGGTACGCACCGAGGTCGACCTTGGTGGCTCCCCGGCAGGTGCACGAACGTCTATTTTCAGCTATTTTTGTCATTGATATCGGAGTCGCTATCAATGCCGGCTCATAACAATTTTGATAAGCCGTCCATACGGGGATCCGTATCAGCGCGCGCCGCCCCTTAAATGTTTCTGAGGTGGCCGCGGCGACCGTGGCCTATCCCCATTGCGGCGGTTAGTTTGGTGCCGCCGGAGCACGAATGCCGGCATTCCCGCACCATCGACCCCCGGAGTTGTCGTGTCCGTCACGCACCACGCCCCTACCCGCCCCGCCAGGCCCCAGCGACGGCGGCGGGCGCTGATCGCCGTGTCCGCCGTGGCCACAGTCGCCGCCTTCGGGCTGACCGCCCGCACCGTCGCCTCGGCGGACGACAAGCCGACGATCAGCTCCGTCGTCCTGCTGGACGCCGCCGCTGATCAGCGGATCCCCGGCCGGGCACCGTTGCGCGGCGAGGAGAAGGTCGACCTGGCCGCCCTGCACACCCGCGACCTGAGCGTGCAGGCCGTCACGGACTCGAAGGTGGGCAGCGTGCGCTTCGAGCTCGACGGCCGCACCACCCGGGTCGAGAACCACAACCCGTTCGTGCTCAACGGCGATGCCCGCAGCGGCAAGGACTATCTGCCCTGGCGGCCCGCCGCCGGCCGGTACTCGCTGGTGATCACGCCTTACAGCAAGGACGGCGCGCAGGGCAAGGCCGGCGCCCCGGTGCGCCTGCTCCTCACGGTGACCGACAGCGGCTCACCGGCCACGCCGCCCCCGGTCGCCACCCAGCCCAGCACCAAGCCCGGCACCAAGCCCGGCACCACCAAGCCGGCCACGCCCGGCACCCCGGCCCTGCCGGTGGGCCGGACAGCGGGCGCCGGGATCGGCGGGCCCACCTGGTCCGTTGCCGAGTTGCCGCCCACCCAGGGCGGCCGGCACCGGTACGTGCACGGCAACGGCAACGACAAGGCCGACGGGCTGAGCCCCGCCACCGCCCTGCGCACCCTGCAGCGCGCGGCGGATCTCACCCAGCCGGGCGACACGGTGGTGATCGGTGACGGCACCTACTCCGCCCCGGGGAAGCAGTTCGTGCTCGGCATCAAGCGCTCCGGCACCGCCGGCAAGTGGATCACCTACGCCGCCGCGCCGGGCGCCAGGCCGAAGATCGAGGCCGCCGGGTGGCAGGGCGTCGCGATCAACGCCCGGTACATCACGGTCGCGGGCCTGACCGTGCACGGACCGACCGACCGGCTGACGGAGAAGCAGAAGAACGCCGCCCGCAACGGTGACCAGCGGGACCCGATGATCAACACCAACTGCATCGCGGTGTCCGAGCCGTTCGGCGGCGGTGAATCGACCTATCCGCACCACGTCCGCGTCCACGGCAACACCGTGTCCGGCTGCCCGCTCGTCGGCATCAGCGCTATGCACGCCGACCACGTCGAGGTCAGCAACAACCTGGCCTTCGGCAACAGCAACTGGTCACCGTTCGGTGGCAGCGGCATCTCGTTGTTCCAGGCCTGGAACTCCGACGGCGGCGCCGGCTACAAGATGATCGTGCGCGGCAACGTGACCCGGGACAACGGCTCGTTCGTCAAGTGTGGGTGCAGCGGCTTCAAGACGATCACCGACGGCGGTGGCATCATCATCGACTCGTTCGACAACCGCGACGCGAAGATCAGGACGCCGTACCGCGGGCGCACCCTGGTGGAGAACAACATCACCCACGACAACGGCGCGCGCGGCATCAACGTCTTCCGCAGCGACCACGTGGACGTCGTCAACAACACCGTCTACCACAACGGCCGCCAGCCCTCCATCCAGGACAACATGAGCGTCACCAAGGCACATGATGTCAAGGTGGTGAACAACATTCTGGTCAGCCCCGGTAGCGGCATCACCGCCGCGTCGCAGTCGTCGTCCACCGGCGTCACCTTCGACTCCAACATCATCGTTGGCCGAACCAACGTCACGGATCCACACAAGCTGACCGGTGATCCGAAGCTGGCCGGCCCGGACCGGGACGACTTCCGGCTCAGCGACGGCAGCCCGGCCATCGACAGCGGCACCAGGACCCTGGCCGCGAAGACCGACGCGAGCATGGCTGCCCGCACCGCCCCGGTCGACCGGGGCGCCCTCGAGCACCGCTGATCCAGCTCTACCCAATGGGGGTCCGGCGCATCGCGCCGGACCCCCATTTCGCTACGCGATCGTAGCGTTATGCCGTAGGCATGACCACCAGCCGGCCCGCCCGGGCGGAGTTCGTCGAGGACCCGGACACGGTGGCACAGGTCTACCTCTCGCTCATCGAGGCGGCCGTGCACCCAAGGCCGGCCGCCGGACGGGCATCCAGATCAACGTGGACCGCACGCGGGCCTCGGCCGAACTGGCCGAGGCCGCACGCCGCGACGGGCTGGCCCTGATCTACCTCGACACGCCGGACCATCGGTAACCGGGACGCCGGGACCGCCGGCCGACGCTACGGTCTCCGCATAGCGCGAGGAGACAACCGGTGAACCGGCCGACGGACCCCCGGGTGCTGCTCAGCAGGACCACGATCCTCAGCACGACGCTGGCCCTGCTGGCCGAGCACGGCATCGCCGGCACGGCCATCGAAGCGATCGCCGAACGGTCGGGGTGGCGAAGACCCCGATCTACCGGCAGTGGGACAGCCAGGCCACGCTTGTACTGGACGCCCTCGACAGCGTCCGGCAGCCACCCACCGACCCGGACACCGGAACCCTGCGCGGCGATCTGCTGGACCTGCTGACTGGCTTCGCGCGGGCCCTGTCCACCGGACCGGCCACTACGCTCATGTTCGCTCTGATCGACGCCGCCGAACGCGACCCCGCCTTCGCCGCACTGCATCGCCGGCAGGCCCGGGCCAGACACGCGATGATCCTGGCGGTCATCTCCCGCGGCGTCCAGCGCGGGGAACTACCCGCCGGCACGGACCGGGCAGAAGTGCTCGACCTGCTCGCGGGACCGCTCTTCCACCGCCGGGCGGTCTCCACCGGCACCGTCGACGAGACCTTCGCCGCCTGGGTCGTCGACCGCGTCCTCGCGGCGTACGGCCGACCGCCGTCGCGGCCCCCGGCCCCAGCCGCGGGCCGCACCGCCGGGCTGACCCAACCCCAACCGGGAGCCGCACCACCGGGATGACCAGGCGCCGGGAAGCCGGACCGCGATACCGCCCTCGGCGAGGTGCGGGCGCGTCACGGTCCCCGGCTCCGAGAGCCCGGCCGGTGGCCTGATCAGCCCGGTCCGGTGTCAGGGCTGCCGGGCCAGCAGGTCGCTCCCCTGCTCGTGGTAGAGCCGCAGCGTCTGCGCGTCGGGCGGGTAGGTGCCGCGCAGAGGCGCCCCGCCGGCGACGCGGGCCTGCAGGAAGTCCTCCAACCGCTCCTGAGCCCGCGCGGGCTGCGCGATCACGGCCACCAGGTGCCGGGGCACGCACACCACGCCGTCAGCGTCGCCGACGAGGACATCGCCGGGGTAAATCGGGACGCCGCCGCAGCCGATCGGGGCCTGCAGGTCGACCGCATGGTGCAAGGCCAGGTTGGTCATGGCCGCCGGCCCGGCGGCGAACACCGGCAGGTCCAGTTCGCCGATGCCGGCGACATCGCGCAGGGTCCCGTCGGTGACCACGCCGGCGGCTTGCCGGCAGGCCAGCCGGGTCAGCAGGATGTTGCCGGCGCTGGCGGCCCGGCCCTGCCCGCGGCAGTCCATCACGAGCACCTGGCCCGGCCCGACCGACTCGACGGCCTTGCGCTGCGGGTGGTCGTAGTCGTCATAGACCTCGAGGACGTCGATGTCCTCGCGAGCGGGGATGTAGCGCAGGGTGAACGCCTCGCCGACCATCCGCGGCGCCCGCGGGCTCAGGCTGCGCAGGCCGCTGAGGTAGGTGTTGCGCAGGCCCAGCTTGAACAGCTGGGTGGTCAGGGTGGCGGTGCTGGCCTCGCCCAGGGCGGCGAGGTCGGCGGGGTCGAGCGGGGCGGGCTGGGCAGTGGTGGGTGTCATGGCGCCTTTCCATCGGTCGTTCTTCTCGGGTGGCGGGTGCGCGGGCCGGTGGTCACAGGTCGGCTCCCGGCGGGCGGGCCTGCGCGGTCAGCCCGCCGTCGACGGTGATCACCTGACCGGTGATGTATGCGGCGTCGGCCGAGGCCAGGAAGGCCACGGCGGCGGCCACGTCGCAGGCGTCCCCGATCCGGCCGAGCGGCACCGTTGCGGCCCGGCGCTGCCGCTCCGCCTCGCTCAGCGCGGCCGTACGGTCGTTGCCGATAGCCCCGGGTGCGACCGCGTTGACCCGCAGGCCCAGCGGGGCGAGTTCCAGCGCCATCGCCCGGGTGGTCGCCTCCACGGCGCCCTTGGTGGCGTCGTACGCGACCGCTTTGCGGTGCGCACGGACCGCGCCCACCGAGGAGATGTTGACGATGGCCCCGTCGCTGCGGCGGGTGCCGCCGCCGGTCATCGCCCGGGCGGCGGCGACGCTGCACAGGAAGACGCCGCGGGCATTGACCGCGAACGACTGTTCCCAGGCCGCGAGGTCGAGGTCGAACAGGGGCACCCGGCCGGTCATCGGCGTGGCGGCGTTGTTGACCAGGATGTCGAGGCGGCCGAAGCGCGCGACGACGGCGTCCACCATCGCCTCGACCGCCTCGGGGTCGGAAACGTCCGCCGGGAAACCGGCCGCCACCCCGGTCTCGCCCAGCTCGGCGGCCGCGGCCGCCGCCTCCGTGGCGTCCGGGCCGTTGATCGCCACCGCGGCCGCCTCGGCGACGAGCCGCCGTGCTATGGCGAGCCCGATGTTGCGGGCGCCCCCGGTCACCAAGGCGACCCGGCCCGCGAGCCGCGACGCCCCGGCCGGGACGGCGGGGGTCACCGCGGGTCCGCGAGGGCCGGGACCGGCGACGCCTGCGCCCGGTCGACGACGGCCTGCGCATCGGTGCCGGCCCAGGTCAGCGGGCCGGCGCAGGCGGCGACCCGGGCCGGATCGAGGCTCATGCCCAAACCGTTGCCCCGCGGCGTCAGCAGCCGGCCGTCGACGTAGCGGACCGGCTCGGTCACCACGTCCGCGGTGTAGAGCAGCGGGCCGACCGGGTCGCTGGGCAGCGTGACCGACGGCATCGCCATGGCGACGTGGGCGGCCGCCGCCGTGCCGATGGAAAGTTCCTGGGTCGTGCCCACCAGGCAGGCCTTGCCCGCGGCCTCGGCGATGGCGAAGATGCGCCGGGCTGCGGTGATGCCCCCGATGGCGATGACGCTGACGTTGAAGACGTCCACCGCGTCTGCGGAGATCAGGTCCAGCGCCCAGCGGTAGCCGTACACGTGCTCGCTGACCGGCACCGGCAGCCGGGCCCGGGCGAACGCCAGCCCGCGGATGTCGTGGTCCGGCGCTGGGGCCTCGACCAGGTCGAAGTCCACGTCGAGCACCCGGTCGACGAACCGGCAGGCGGCCTTGGCCTCCAGCAGGTTGGAGAAGTCCAGGGACTTGATCGTGATGGCGTCGCCGAACCGGTCCCGGGCCGCGCGCAGGAACTTCTCGTCGAGGTCGAGGTCGCGGCCGACGTACACCCGGAAGCAGCTCTGTCCCTCGGTGAGGCGACCGGCCACGGTCGCCAAGCTGCGCTCTACATCCTCGGGACGGCGCTGGCGGAAGATCGGGTAGGCGATTGGCACGCTGTCGCGTACCGCGCCGCCCAGCAGGTCGTGGACCGGGACGCCGAGGCTCTTCGCGGCCAGGTCCCAGACCGCGATGTCCACCCCGCACTTGATCGCGCGGCTCTTGTCGTAGATGTAGCCGGCCTGCGGGAAGTTCTCCTCGAGCACCGCGTTGATCTCAGTGATCGCGAGCGGGTCCCGCCCGGTGAGCAGTTCGCGCAGGGTGCGTTCCAGCTCGCCGACGTCGAAGTGGAACCTCGGCAGGTGCTGCAGGTCCGACATCTCGCCGAGGCCGGTCAGGTAGGGGTCGTCGGTCGTGAGTTCGACCAGGACGTGACCGCAGATCGCGCCGGTGTGCCGCGGGGTGTTGACGGTGGTCAGACGTACATCGGTTATGCGGACCACGAGGAGGAAATCCTGTTCTGTGCCGGGGACGATGGGATGGCGCGGTCCAGGTTGCCGGGATGGCCGGGGGCCAGCGCCAGCAACGACTGGGTGTATTCGTGGGCCGGGGCGGCGTAGATCTTTTCCGCCGGGCCCTGCTCGACCACCCGGCCGGAGCGCATGACCGCGATCCGGTCCGCCACCGAGCGGACCACCGCGAGGTCGTGGGTGATGAACAGGTACGTCATGCCCAGGCGGTCCTGCAGGTCGGCGAGCAGGTCGAGCACCTGAGCCTGGATGGAGACGTCGAGGGCGCTGACAGCCTCGTCGCACACCAGGAGCTGCGGGCGCAGCGCCAGCGCCCGGGCGATGGCCAGGCGCTGGCGCTGGCCACCCGAGAACGCCCGCGGGTAGAGGCTCAGCGCGCTGCGGTCCATGCCCACCGCATCCAGCAGGTCCCCGAGCTCCGCCGCACCGGCCGGTTCCCCGTGGGTGCGCAGCGGCTCGGCGAGGATGTCGGCGATGCGCATCCGCGGATCCAGGCTCGCGTACGGGTTCTGGAACACCACCTGCACTTCGCGTTGCAGACGGCGCAGCCCGGCCCGGTCCGGCCGGGTGACGTCGATGCCGTCGTAGTGCACCCGGCCACCGGTGGGCCGTTCCAGGCGCAGCAGGGTCCGGGTGAGGCTGGTCTTGCCCGAGCCCGACTCGCCGACCAGCGCCAGGGTCTCGCCGCGCCGGACCTGCAGGGTCACGCCGTCGACGGCCCGCGTGCCCGGAGCCCGCCGGAGGATCCCGCCCCGCCCGGGATAGTGCAGGGACACGTCGTCGAAGGTCACCAGCGGCTCGGGTTCCGCCGGGGCTGACGGCATCGGGCGGGCCCGGACAGTCGGCAGCTTGGTCAAAGTCGGCGCCCGCACCGCGAGTTCCCGTGGTGCGGCCAACACGAGCGAGGTGCGCAGACATGCGGCCTCGTGACCGGGTTCCCGCAGGGTCCGTGCGGGGACGGTGGTCCGGCACTCGTCGACGACGTGCACGCAGCGCGGCGCGAAGGAGCACCCCGGCTGGGCCCGGCGCAGGTCGGGCGGGGCACCCGGGATCGCCGCCAGCCGTTGCCGGGCCGGCCCGTCGACCCGGGGCGTGGCGTCCAGCAGCGCCCGGGTGTACGGCATCCGCGGTCGGTGCAGCACCGCGCTGCTCGGCCCCGATTCCACCACCCGGCCGGCGTACATGACCGCCACCCGGTCGGCGTGGCCGGCCACGACGCCGAGGTCGTGGGTGATGAGTAGCAGGCCCATGCCGAGGTCACGGCGCAGCGCGTCCAGCATCGCGAGGATCTCGGCCTGCACCGCGACGTCCAGCGCGGTCGTAGGCTCGTCGGCGATCAGCAGTTTCGGCCGGGCGGCGATCGCCAGGGCGATCGCCGCCCGCTGCCGCATGCCGCCGGAGAGCTGATGCGGGTAGCGGCCCAGCATGTCCTCCGGCTGCGGCAGTCTCGAGAGCTCCAGGGCTTCCACGGCCCGTTGGCGCGCCGCCGTCCGGGACATCGGCTCGTGGGCCCGTACGGCGTCGCTGACCTGGGTGCCGATGGTCAGCAACGGGTTCAACGCGGCCCCGGGGTCTTGGAACACCATGGCGATCTCGGCGCCGCGGATCCGGCGCCACTCGGCGCGGGACAGCGTCGTGAGGTCGCGGTCGCCGTACCGGATCCGGCCGGTGGTGGTGCTGGCCGGCGCCGGCGGATTGAGCCCGAGCAGGCTCAGCGATGTCACCGTCTTGCCGGAACCGGACTCGCCGACCAGCGCGAGGGTCTCGCCGGCGTCGACGGTCAGGTGCACGCCGGCGACGGCTGGGACCCGCTGGTCACCGTGGCCGAACGTCACCTTCAGGTCCTCGACCTCGAGCAGGTGCATGGTGTCCTTCCCGATCGCTGCGGCGGTCTAGCGGCCGACAGTGGCTTCGTGCAGCCGCCACTGGCCGTCGAGGTCGAAGGCGAGGCCCTTGAGGTCGCTGTGGTGGATCACCGGGGACCGCGCCTGGTGTAGGAACACGAGATGGCTCTGCTCGAGGGTGCGGCGCTGGGCATCGACGTACGCCTTCTTGCGGGTCTCCCGGTCTCCGGTCGCCCGCGCCGCGTCCAGCAGCTTGTCGAGCTCGGGGTCCTTGATCTGGGAGAAGTTGTTGGCCGCGCCGGTGTGCAGGTACGGGTCGAAGGTGAGCGACGGGTCGTACCGCGGCACGTCGATGACCCCGAGGCCCAGGTCGAAGTCGCCCTTCTTCAGCTTGTCGAGGTAGGACTCGAGCTGGAGCGCCTCGATGGTGACGGTGAGCCCGGCCGCCTCGAGGTTGGCCTGGATCAGCTGGGCGATGGTGGGGTCCGGCGGACGGTTGCGCACCACCAGCTTGACGGCGGTGCCGGGGGCGATGCCGGCCGCCGCGAATGCCGCCTTGGCCTTCGCCGCGTCGTAGGCGGGGGCGGCCAGTGCGGAGTCGTAGAACCAGTCGGTTTTGGTGGCGAAGGTGGGGCTGAGGTCGTACTCGCCGGAGGCCGCGGTCTTGCCGACGCCGTCGCGGTCGATCGCACCGGCCAGGGCCTTTCGCACCTGCGGGTTGTCGAACGGCGCCTTGGCGGAGTTGACGGCCAGGTAGTAGGACCGGCGCACACCGAGGTCATCCAGCTTGACCTGCCCGTTGTTCTCGAGCTGATTGAACTCCTCCGGGGGCAGCGCCCGCACGAGCTGCACGCCGCCGGTGCTCAGCTCCGCGCGCAGGGTCTTCGGCTCACTGATGAACCGGGCGACCACCTTGTCGAGCCGGGGCAGGGCCTTACCGTCGGCGTCCTTGCGCCAGTACGAGGGGTTGCGCTTGGCGCTCAGCTGCGACTTGGCGACCCACCGCTCGAACACGAAGGGGCCGGTGCCCACCGGGTTGCGCCCGAAGTCCTTGCCGGCGGCCACCGCCGCCTTCTGCGAGACCATCATGCCCGGCTCGTAGGACAGCTGGGTCAGCAGCAACGGGTCCGGAGCCTCGGTCTGGACCTTGAGGGTGACGGGGTCGACGACGGTGACCGACGAGATCTTGCTCAGGGTGGAGGCCTTGGTGCTGTTGGTGGCCGGATCGAGGACGCGCTTGAGATTCCATGCGGCGGCGTCGGCGTCGAAGGCGCTGCCGTCGTGGAAGGTGACGCCGGTGCGCAGCTTGAAGGTCACCGTGGACCCGTCGACCTGCCAGCTCTCGGCCAGGGCGGGCACGATGGTGCCGTCCTTCTCCTGGCGGACGAGCCCCTCGTAGAACAGGTTGAGCAGGTTGCGGTCCGACGAGATCGCCGCGGACAGAGCCGGGTCCAGGCTGACCGGTTCATTGTCGAAGCCGACGGTCAGGGTGCCGCCGCCGTTCGGCGAGGAGGAGCCGGACTCGTCCGCTCCGCAGGCGGCGAGGGTGGACACGGCCAGAGCCGAGGCGCTGAGGCCGAGCAGGGTTCGGCGGGACATGCCGGTACGTATGGACATACTGATCCTTACGGGTGAGAGGGGAGGGAGGGTCAGGCCGCCGCGCGCAATTGAGGACGGTGCGCGTCGAGGGCGTCCCGGAGTGAGTCGGCGAGCAGGTTGAAGGCGACGACGGTGAGCAGGATGGCCAGGCCGGGAAAAACGCTCAGCGCCCAGGTGGTGTCGAGGTGTTCCGTGCCGGAGGCCACCATCCCGCCCCAGCTGGGCTGGGGTGGCTGTACCCCGAGGCCGAGGAAGCTCAGCGCGGCCTCGGCCATGATGGCCGTGGATGCCTGCAGCGCCGTGAAGACCAGCAGCGATCCCGCCAGGTGCGGCAGGAGATGCCGGACCAGGATGATGCACCGGGGAACGCCCACGATCCGGGCGGCGGACACCCATTCGCGGGTGCGCAACGACAGCACCTCGCCGCGGACCACCCGGCTGATGCGCGGTGTCACGATCACCGCGATGGCGATCAGGGCGTTGCGCAGCCCCGGTCCCAGCGCGGCCACCACGGCCAGTGCGAGGACCAGCAGCGGGAACGCCAGCAGCCCGTCGATGACCCGCATCAGCACGGAGTCGACCCAGCCGCCGGCATAGCCGGCGAGCAGCCCGATCACCGTACCGAGGACCAGTGCGATCCCCACTGCGACCGTGGCGGTCTGCACGGTGACCCAGGCGCCCTGCACCATCCGGGCCAGGACGTCACGGCCGAGTTCGTCGGTGCCGAGCAGGTGGCCGGCACCGGGGCCGCGCAGCCGCCCGTCCGGGTCCACGGCCGTGGCTGCCGTCCGGACGAACGGGCTGATCGCGGCCACCACGATCACAGCGGCCAGCACGAGCATGGAGAACACGGCTCGCCGGTCGCGCAGCAGTGCCCGCAGCACGGGCCGCCGCGACACACCGGTGGCGGCGGCTGCGGTAGCTGGGCCGGGGTCCGCGGGGGTCAGTTCGAGCGTCATGGCGCCTCTTCAGGTCAGGCGGGACTGCGTCCGCCACCTGACGTGACGTCCGCGACGAGGGGACGGGAGGAACCGGGGGCCGGCTCAGTAGGCGATCCGCGGATCGAGCCAGGCGTAGACGAGGTCGGTGAGCAGGTTGACGGCGAGGACGAAGGCGACCACGACGAGCACGGCGCCCTGCACGATCGGCATGTCCCGGCTGAAGATCGCGTTGACGATGAGCGTGCCCATGCCGGGCAGGGCGAAGATGGTCTCGGTGATGACTGTGGCACTCATCAGCGCGCCGACCTGCAACGCGACGACGGTGGCCACCGGGGCCAGAGCGTTGCGCAGTGCGTGCACCAGCACGATGCGGCGGCGGGTGAGGCCGGTGGCCTCAGCGGTCCGGATGTAGTCCTCGCCCAGGGTGGCCAGCAGCGAGCCGCGGGTCTGGCGCATGGCAACGGCCACGATGGTCGAGCCGACGGTGATGGCTGGGAGCACGAGATATTCGAGGTTGCCCATCGGGTCCTCGGTGAAGGCCACGAAACCCGAGGCGGGCAACCAGCGCAGGGTGACCGCGAACACGAGCACCAGCAGGGTCGCCAGGTAGAAGTGCGGCACGGAGAGCAGCACCATCGCCGTGCCGGAGATCGTCGAGTCGGTGGCGCGGCGGGACCGGACCGCGGCCAGGATGCCGGCCGGGATGCCGATGAGTGTGGCCAGCAGCAGGGAGATGAGGCCGAGCTCGGCCGTGACGGGCAGGCGATCGGCGATGGCGGTGCCGACGGGCTCCCGGGTCAGCCACGACTGTCCCAGGTCGCCGCGGAAGATTCCGGCGATCCAGTCGGTGTACTGCTGCCACAGCGGCTGATCGAGGCCGAGCTCGCCGCGCAACACCGCACGCTGGGCCTCCGTGGCCTCCTGCCCGAGGATCGCGGTGGTCGGATCGCCGGGCAGCATGCGGAGCAGGACGAATAGCGCGATCGAGACGACGAGCAGCACCGGGATCAGCTGCAGCATGCGGCGCAGGACGTAGGTCAGCACTGGGCCACCGGCTTCCGTAGCGCGGCAGCGCCCGCCGGCGCCAGGGCCGCGGCGGGCCAGCCGAGCCGGGCGGCGGGGGCCAGGTCGTAGGCGTAGAAGGCCGTGGCGGCGTACCCGGACGCCGTTTCGGTCAGCGGGTCGAGATCCGCCCGGCCGAGGGTGTGCCGGTCGAGCAGGCTCCACCCGACGGTGAGGCGGTCCGGTGACACGCCCGCTGCCTCGGCGGCGTGCAGCTCCGAGCGCAGGGCGGCGAAGTCACCGGTGAGGTCGGTGAGGGTGAGGCCGGCCCCGGTGGCGGTCAGGGCGGCCGGATCGCCGCCGGTCTTGCCCGCGCCCGCGTACGGATCGCAGGTGGCGCGCAGCCAGACGGGTGTGGAGCCGGCCGCGGCCACTGTCTCGGCGATCAGGGAAGTGGTCACCGCTGCTCGGGCCCGCAGCACCGCGTCGTGCAACGGCCCGCCCAGCGCCGCGACCGCGTCGTCCGCTGTCTCCGGTGCCGCGGGGCCCGGCTCGGCCAGCTGGCGGCGCACCGCCTCCCCGGCCCGCTCGCGCAACTCCCGCGGATCGGCGCCCGCTTCGCGGTACGCCCGGGCACACGCGGAACACGTGCACAGCGACAGCAGCCAGCGGTCGGCTGGCCGCAGGGTGACGCCCGTCTTGTCGTGCGCGCTTGCGTGCTGCCAGCCGAGATAGCCGTACGCCTCGAGGTCGAGCTCGTCGACGCCACGCGCCGCCACGTCGGCCACCAGTGCCGCCGCGTAGCGACGTACCGCCGGTTGCGCCGGGCACAGTGCGTGGCGGTACACGTGGCCGAAGACGTTGCGCAGGGCCAGTTCCGGGTGGGTCGTGGCCAGTGGCGACGAGTGCAGCCCGACGATCCAGCCAACCACCGCTAGCCCGGCCGACCGCAGCGCTCCGGTGGCCGCCGCGACGGCGTCGTGCGGGGTCGCCCGGGGAGCGCGCAGCTGGGGACCCCACGACAGCAGCGGGTCCGGGGCGTACCAGGCGCCGGAGGGGAGCTGGGCCACCTCGCCGGGACGGCTGGTGGTCAGCAGCCACCGGCCGGAGTGGTAGATGTGGGCCAGCCGGACGGCGGTGAAGCCGGCCTCGGCGATACGGCGGCTCTGCGCCGCGGCCTCGGTGGCCAGCGAGTGCGGGTGGGCCCACAGGTCGCAGCGGGTCATCGCGGTTGCTCGCCGAGGACCGAGACCAGGGTGTGCGCGGCCTTGCGGATGTGCGCGCCGGCCAGCCGCTCGGCCAGATCGGCGTCGCCCGCCTCCATCGCGGCCAGGATCGCGCGGTGCTCCTCGGCCTCCTGCTCGAAGGTCGCCTTGAGCCTCCAGCCGGCGGTGGCGACGAACGTGGTGAGGTCCTGGAGCTGGTTGAGGAATTCGCAGAGGAACCGGTTACCGCCGGCGGAGTAGATCTCCCGGTGGAACCGCCGGTTGGCCAGCCCCAGGGCGGCGGTCTCGCCCGCGGTCGCCAGCCGCTGGGCCTCGTCGAGGGCCTGCCGCGCGGCGTCGTAGCGGGTCGGGCCGTACGCGACGACGGCAAGCCTGATGGCGGTGGGCTCGACCCCCGCCCGCGCTGTGTAGAGCTCCTCGATCAACGAGCCGTCGATGCGCCGCACGCTGACACCCGAGTAGGAGTTCATCTCCACCAACCCGCTGAGGGCCAGCTTCTTGAGCGCCTCGCGGACCGGCGTCTTGGACACCCCCAGGCTTTCGGCGAGTTCACGCTCGACCAAGGCGCGTCCGGGTGGCAGGGTGCCGTCAAGGATCGCCCGGCGCAGAGAGTCGTACACCCGGTCTGAGCGCGAGGCGGGCTGCTCGACCGGGATCACCAGAGCACCGGCGGCGGGTACACCGTAGGGCTGCTCCGCCGAAGTGGTCCGGGTCACTCGAAAACTTGACATGCCGGTATCGTGGTATACCAAGATGCCAGTGCGCAAGATGTTTCCGGAAAGTTTCCCGGCGACCCCCTGGTTTCCCCTCTCCCTCGCACTTCCCCCATCGGAAGGCAGCCATGTCTCACATTCCTGTGCCCCCGCCGAACACCGCCGCCGAGGTCGACGAGCGGTGCCGCACCGCCGGCCGGGCCGCCCCCGCCCTGGCGGCGCTTCCCCCGGCCGACCGGGCCGCTCTGCTCGACCGGCTCGCCGACACCCTGCGGTCCCACGAGCAGGAGATCGTCACGCTGGCCGACACCGAGACCTCGCTGGGCCGCGCCCGGCTCACCGGCGAGCTGCACCGCACCGCCGGGCAGCTGGAGCTCTTCGCAGGCGCCCTGCGCGACGGCGGGGTCCTCGATGTCATCATCGACGCCCCTGATCCGGCAGCCCAGCCTGCGCCCCGGCCCGGCCTGCGGCGCTGGCTGGTGCCGATCGGCCCGGTGGCGGTGTTCTCCGCGTCGAACTTCCCGCTGGCCTTCTCCGTGCTCGGCGGTGATACCGCCAGCGCCCTGGCCGCCGGTTGCCCCGTCGTGGTCAAGGCCCACTCCGGGCACCCGCGTCTGTCCGACCTGGTCGCCGGCCTCGCCACCGAGGTCCTGCCGTCGGGTGTGCTCGCCGTCGTCCACGGCCGGGAAGCGGGAATCCGGCTGGTCGGCCACCCGGACATCGCCGCGGTGGGCTTCACCGGTTCCGTGGCCGGCGGCCGGGCCCTGTTCGACCTCGCCGCGGCCCGGCCCGACCCGATCCCCTTCTACGGCGAGCTCGGCTCGGTCAACCCGGTGGTTGTGACGCCGGCCGCGTCCGCCGCCCGGGCCGGCGAGCTGATCTCCGGCTTCGTCAACTCGTTCACCCTGGGCAACGGCCAGTTCTGCACCAAGCCGGGACTGTTGTTCCTGCCGCGCGGGCACGGCTGGGAGGACCGCCTCGCCACGGCGGTCGCCGCGGTGCCGGCCGCGCCCATGCTCGGGCCCTGGATCTGTGCTGGTTTCGCCGAGGCGCGAGACCGGCTGGCCGCGACCGCGGGCGTACGGCTGCTGGCCGGCGACACCAAACCACGATCCGGTGACGACCCGACCCTGACCGGCCCCGCCCTGTTCGCCACGAGCGCCGCCGACTTCGCCGGGAACCCGGCCATGGCCGACGAGGCGTTCGGGCCCGCCGCCCTCGTCGTCGAGTACGCCTCCGAGCAGGAACTCAAGCGAGTGCTGGCCACGCTGCCGGGCAGCCTGACCGCGACCCTGCACGCCGACGCGGCGGCCGAGAAGGCTCTGGCCTGTCGGCTGCTCACCCTGCTCAGCGGCAAGGCGGGCCGGGTCGTCTGGGGCGGCTGGCCGACCGGGGTCGCGGTCGCCTGGGCCACCCAGCACGGCGGGCCGTGGCCGGCGGCGACCCCGTCCACCCACACCGGCGTCGGCGTGACCGCGATGCGCCGCTTCCAGCGGCCGGTCTCGTTCCAAGGGCTGCCCGACGAGCTGCTACCCGAGGCGCTGCGTGACGCGAACCCGTGGCACCTGGCGCGACGGGTCGACGGCGTGCCGGCCCGGCCCGAGCCGGCGACCGCGGCCGGACCCCGATGACCGCGCGAACCGCCGGGGTTGTCGACGCGCAGATGGTCGACCGGCTGCGGGACGCCGTCGGTGCGCGGTGGGTGCGCACGGATGCGGCCACCCGCCGGGCCTACGCCCGCGACGCCACTCCCCTGTTCGACGCGGAACCGGACGTGGTGGTGCAGCCGGCGACGACCGCCCAGGTGGCGGCCGTGGTGAAGATCGCGGCGGCGCACGGGGTCCCGGTGGTCCCCCGCGGCGCCGGCACCAACCTGTGCGCCGCGACCGTGGCCACCCAGGGCGGCATCATCCTGTCGGCGACCCGGATGGACCGCCTGCTGGAGGTAAACGCGGCCGAACAGCTCGCCGTGGCCCAGCCCGGCGTGACCACCACGGCGCTGGCCGCGGCCGCGGCCACGGTCGGGCTGCTCTATCCGCCCGATCCCGGCAGCCGCGCCGTCTCCACGATCGGCGGCAACGTCGCCACCTGCGCGGGTGGGCTGCGCGGCCTCAAGTACGGGGTGACGCGCAACTACGTGCTGGGCACCGAAGCGGTCCTCGGCACCGGCGAGGTCATCCGCACCGGCGGGCGACTGGTCAAGGACGTGGCCGGCTACGACCTCACCCGCCTGCTGGTCGGCAGCGAGGGCACTCTGGCGGTGCTCACCGAGATCACCGTGGCGCTGGTCCCGGCACCACCGGTCTCCGGCTACGGCGTGGCCTACTTCGACTCCCTGGCCGATGCCGGCCGGGCCGTCGCGGCGATCGTCGAAGCCGGCCTGGTTCCCGCGACCCTCGAGTTCCTCGACGCCACCTGCATCGACGCGGTGGAGTCGCACGCGGGGCTCGGGCTGGACCGCGGCGCCGGGGCCCTGCTGCTCTTCGGCGACGACGGCGCGCAGGAGCAGGTCGGTGCCGCGCTGGCCACCATGGTCACCGCGTGCCGGGACACCGGCGCCCGGACCGTCACCACCGCACCCGATGTGGCCACCGCCGAGGATCTGCTGGCCGCCCGGCGCTGCACCCTTCCCGCGCTCGCCCGACTCGGGAGCCTGACCGTGCTCGAGGACGTCAGCGTGCCCCGCCCCCGGATGGCCGAAGCGGTCGCCCGCATCGGTGACATCGCCCGCGCCACCGGCGTCCGCGTCGGGGTGTTCGGGCACGCCGGCGACGGCAATCTGCACCCGACCGCGGTCGCCGACGCGCAGGACCCGGCCCAGGTCGCCGCCGTGCACCACACGTTCGAGCAGATCTTCCAGCTGGCCCTGGACCTGGGCGGCACGATCACCGGCGAGCACGGCGTCGGCGTGGCCAAGCTCAAGTGGCTGCCACGCCGGCTGGACCCCGCACAGCTGGCCCTGATGCGCCGACTCAAGACCGCCTTCGACCCGGCCGGCATCCTCAACCCCGGAAAGCTGGGCTCATGAACGTCTTCGATCCCGAGGCGCTCTCCCGCTGCATGTCCTGCGGCTTCTGCCTGCCCGCCTGCCCCACGTACGCCCTGACCGGCGACGAGGCATCCTCTCCGCGCGGCCGCATCACCCTCATGCGGGGCATCGAGGATGGCACGGTTCCACTGGCCGATCCCTCCGTACGGGAGCAGGCGTCGATGTGCCTGGGCTGCCGGGCCTGCGAGCCGGTCTGCCCGGCCGACGTCCCCTACGGCCTGCTGCTGGAACAGTGGCGCGACGCCGCCTGGCGGGGCCGCCGCACCCCGTGGCTGGTCCGTCCACTGCTGGCCCTGACCCGCCACGACCTGCTGCTGCGGGTTCTTGGCCGGTTGCGCCGGCACGCCCGGCCCGGTCCGCGCAGGCACCCGGGACCGCACCTGATGCTGGGCTGTGTGGAGCGCGTGCTCTTCCCCGGGGTGAGCCGGGCGGCGCAGGCGATCGACCCGGAGCTGCAGCCCGGCCGCGGCCCCGGCTGCTGCGGCGCCCTGCACGCGCACAACGGGCGCCTCGGGGAGGGCGAGGCGATGGGCCGGGCTCTCGGTGGCCGCCTCCCGGGCACCATAGTCACCACCAGCGGCGGGTGCGCCGCCCACCTGGCCGCCGTCCTGGGCCGCGACCGCGTGGCCGAGCTCAGCGAATGGATCGTCCGGCGCGGCTTGCTGCCCCGGGCGCGGGCAGGCGCCCGGCCACGGGTCGCCATCCAGGACTCCTGTCACCTGCGTAACGGTCTCGGGGTGGCCGCCACCATCCGCACCGCCGTCGGCACGGTGGCCGAGATCGTGGAACTGCCGTCCGCCCAGGACTGCTGCGGCGCGGCCGGCACCTACTCGTTGTTGCGACGCCGGGATTCCGCCCGGGTCGTCGCGCCGAAGATCCAGGAGATCGCGCGGGCGAAGGTCGACCTGGTGGTGACCGTCAATCCCGGATGCCAACGGCAGCTGCGCACCGCCGTACGGAAGGCCGGTCTGCGGGTGCGCGTCGTTCATCTGGCCGAGTTGATCGGGGGAGCACTGGGAACCCCGTCTCGCTGAACGACCGGGTGTGCTCGCTCAGGCCGGATCGTCGGCGAGCACCGACTCCAAGCAGGCACCGACCGGCACCATGGCGGCGATCGTGTCCGCGGCCGCGACGAGAGGCACTTCCTCCCGGCCGGCGAGCACACCGTTGCGGGACACCTCCACCACGACGACGAGCCTCAGTCCCGGCCTCAGCGCCGGCCTTGTCGGATCATGTGCATGGTGCCCGCACAGAGCCAGGTCGGTCAATTGCCGATACGCGGCATCGTCGAGTCGCAGGGCCTCGGCGATGCGTTGCAGGAAACTGGCGCTCGGAGCACTGACGGCTCCGGACTCGAGGTTGCGAACCGAGCGCACGCTCAGGCCGGAAGCCTCCGCGACCGTGTTCCTGAGTGAGGAGCCGCGCGCCGATGAGTGCGCAGCAGCGAGGACAGGGAGACGTCGTCCATGGCTCGCTACCCCCGCAGACGGGGGTCGGTCGTGCCCTTGGGGTTGGGATCCGGAACGGACACGGTCGCCGGTTGGGGACCTCGGCGTAGAGGCCAGCGCGCATCGCGGCCACGACCACCGAGACGAGCGCGACCGGGATCGCCGCGGTGACGGTGGTGACCAGAGTGCGACGGAGAGGCAATCTCATGATGACGGTTCCTCGTTCGATGTCGCTGGTGCGGCCGGCGCGGGGACCGCGTGGGCGGCCCCAGCGCCAGGCCGAGCTCGAATCGGCTGTCCACGTCTAAGCACCTGCCCAATGATCTTGTCCGTAACCCTCGGGGAGCCAGGGTGAGGTCCAGGGCGCGGCGGTGGTCAGGTTCTGTGCCGGGGTGCGGTGGTGGAAGAACGCATGGGCTTGCCGGATCCGGTCTGCCATGGTGGCGGGGGCGGTGTTCGCGAGGTGGTGTTTCAGCGTGGCCCACATGCGTTCGACGGGGTTGTCCTGGGGGCTGTATCTCGCGCCGGGGACCAGTTTGAGGCGTGGGTTGTCGGCCAGCCACCTGCGGGTGATGCCACTGTGGTGGGTGGTGCCGTTGTCGCAGATCACGGCGACGACCGGGGCGTCGGGATAGACGGCGAGGAGCTGTTCGAGGAAGTAGCAGAACACCACGGACACGTTGTAGACCGAGACGTGGTGGTGCCAGGCGCCGGTGAGCAGGTTGACCGCGCCGTGCAGGGTGCGACGCTGGTTGGTGCCTGGCGTGAGCACCTTGTGGCGCAGGTCGCGAGGCATCCAGCAGGCTCGGATCCGGGCGATCAGGTCGAGGTGGGTTTCGTCCTCGGCGAGCACGACCGAGCCGGTGGGCAGGGCGGCGACCTGGTCACGGATCTGTTGGCAGATGGTGTCGTGGTCGGGGTCGCCTTTGGCGATCAGTCGGGGCCGGCGCCAGACGGCCTGTTCCCGGATGCGCCGGTGCAGGGTTCGCAGACTCATGGCGGGCCGGCCCAGCCCCTGGTAGATCCGGGCGGTGGTCCAGGCCTTCGGCGTGGCCAGGAGCCGGCGGATCCGCTCACCGATGCCCGGGCTGCCGATCCGCGGGCGTCCGGAGCGGGGCCGGTCCGGGAGCCCGTCCAGGCCTTCGAGGCCGTGGCGGGCGATCCATCGTCGCACCGTTGCTGGGTCGTAGTGCAGCAGAACCGCGATCTCGGCAGCGGGCATACCGCTGGCGGAGAGCAGGATCATGACCGCACGGGTCGCGACCCGCCATTGCTGGTGCAGTGCGGTGACGAGCTGGTGGTACTGCTCGTCGGACACGTTGGCGTACACGTGTGCAGGACGCATACTGGTCGTCGGCCTCGTCGTCGGTTCGGGCGTTGTGTGAGAACTCCGATCCAGACCCCGACGAGGCCTTCTACGTGCGCACTTTGATCAATACGGGCGAGTTACGGACATAACTATCGACTACCTGCTTAGTCAGTCGATAAGGGACCGCAGCATGTTCGACACCGAACGCCGGCTCACCCGCAGTTCGAAGGCAGCGGTCGCGGCGGTATGACCAGGGTGATGGGCGCGCACTCGCGGGCGTCGAGCACGATCTTCGGCGTCGCACGCTTCTTCGGGATGTCGGCCCGGTCCCAGTGCCACTCAAACAGGGCGACCAAAGCAGCCACCACGGGCACCTGGGTCGCCACCTGATAGCCCCGCGATCATCGGGGCGACGGGAAAGAGGGCGACCTTGCGGCGATGATCAGCAATTTGACCGGCAGGCCAGGGGCGAGGCGCCCGGTGCTCGGCGTCCTCCGGCCCGATCCCGAGCACGCGCATCCGCGCAGGTTCCTTGTTCAGTGAGGCCGAGGGCGACGGTGTGCGCGTCGGAAGGCTCCCGGCGACTGCCCGCACCCGGCGGTGAAGCTGGCGTAGAGCCGACTGGTCGAACCGAAGCCTGACGCGTATGCCACCTCCGTCACGGTGTCATCGGTGGTGATGAGAAGTCGTTGCGCCTCGGCCACCCGGCATTGTTCGAGGTAGCGACCGATGGTGAGACCCGTGACTTTCCGGAATACCCGCATCGCATAACGCGGATGGAGATGAACGGCTACGGCGACGTCAGCTACGCCGATACGTTCGGCGTAGTGGCTGACGACAAAACGAGCCATCGTCGTTGCTTGATCGATCGCACTGTCGTCGCTCGGGCGCACCACCGGGGGCGGATCGAGTTCACGTCCGTGCATCAGCCGGCGGACGTAGGCCTCGATCTCCAGCATGGCGGCGTTGCGCAGTTCGTCATCAACGCCCGCCACCTCGGTGGACCACTGGGCGAACTGCGAGTTTGCGGCCGCCGGTCTGACCACCACGGGCCAGCCGCGTAGCGAGCGACCCAGCAACGCCTGGTCGAGTCCCCACGTTGACACCGTCGCCATCGGCAGAGTGAGCCATCGGACGTACGCGCCGGCTGCCGCCGTGACGAGCTGATGCGGGATGGCTCCCCAGAACAGCGTGGTCGTGCCCGGCCCCAGCTCGAGGTATCGCCCGCCGAAGAGGTACGTCATGGAGCCCTCGACAACGACGTTGATCTCGATGTCCTGATGGCGGTGCGCCCGGCTCATCGGTGCTGGTGCACCTTCCCAACAGGCCAGACCGAACTCTTGTTCCTGCGGTGCAAGCATCATGTGCACATCCGGGAGAATGAGGTAACTGGCGGCGACGACTCGCGGGAACTCCCGACCATACGCTCTGATCTCCACGATCCGTTCGAGTAGGCCGAGGGAGAGAGCATGTCATTTGGACTATCTAACGACGAAGTCCGCGCGTTCGACGAAAACGGATTCCTGGTACTGCGGGGACGCGTTCCCGGCTCTCTGGTCGGCCGGCTGCAGCAGGCTGCCGACCAGTGGATCAGTGCAGGGCGGACCGCGGCACAAAGCAGTCCGGGACACCCGGACTACAAGTTCGCTGATCGGCCGGCCGGACCATCGCTGTTCAGGGTCGACTACCTGCACAACAAGGGGAACAGCGCGTCGATCGAGCTCCTCGGCTCGCCGGCACTGCTGGGCATCGCTGAGAGCCTGGCCGGGCAGGCCTTCGTACCTACGTACGAGTCGCTGGTCTTCAAGGAGGAGGGCGCCGGCGCCGCGATAGCCTGGCATCAGGACGCCGTGCATCCCCGCAACCACCGGATCTTCAACATCGACATCTACCTCGATCGTTCCCTGCGGGACGAGGGCGCATTGCGAGTGGTGCCCGGGAGTCAACGCCATCACGCGGACATCTGCGCGCTCACTGCGGCGTACGGCTGGGACCTGCCCGGCGCCGTGGCAGTTGAGCTGGAGCCCGGCGACGTGCTCGTGCACGACGTCATGCTGGTCCACGGCTCCGCTCCCGTCACCGGCAACCGGCTCAGGCGCACTTTGTACTTCGAATTCCGGCCGGCCGAACAGATCCTCGACGAGGGTCCGTGGGATGCCGAGTGGGTGCAACGCCGGCTGCGTCTCATCCCGCTGGCCCTGTCCGAGTACGCCAGCCGCAATCCCGGAGAGCCAGGTTTTCGCTGGCAAGCACCCGAGAGCCTGCGCCCTGCATCCTTCGGAGATCCAGCCGTCGAGCTGCGTGTCGCTCACCAGACCCACACGCCGGGCTCGTACTGCAGCGCCGGTGACGTACCTACTTGAGCGATGACTCGGCGAGTCTCAATACCGGCGCATCGGCAACATCATTCATCGACCTGACCGGCTTCAAGCCGTCAACGACGAGCACGGGCACGTAGCCTGCGACGAAAGTGTCACGATGCCGGGGTACCGGGACAGGTCCGTCACCGGTCAACCGAGGCAAACCCGGCTCCAAGCACCACCTGATCTGCGACGGCTACAGCACCCCGACTTACGTGCTCACCTCCGGCGCGAACGTGCCCGACATCAGCCGCGCCCTCGACCTGCTCGACGGCTACCCACCGATCGCCGGGCCGCACGGCCGGCCCCAGCGTCGGTCCGCCACACCGCTGGTAGACAAGACAAGGGATAAAGCAGCGGAGCGTTTCGTCATGCCTGCCGCGAACGAGGCACCGAGCCGATCACCCCAAGACCCGGCCACCGCACGCCGTCCGAGTGCGGCCACTACAGCCGTCAGAATCAGCCCCGTCCCGCATCACTTCGAAACCAACCGGTAAGCAAGAAAGGCTCGGAAGTATAGGCACGCACCACGGCACACGGTACCGAAAATGTGAGCAACGCACTCCACGCTTGGCGGCCCTACGGTAATGGCAGGCTGCCAACTGCGGCAGCACGACCCAAAGCCTCGAAGGAGGACGACGATGGGAACTCTTGAATCCCAGCAAGTCGCCGAGTATCGCCGCGACGGATACCTGCTGCTCAACCGTCAGATATTTGCGTCCGATCGGCTTGCTTTCCTGCGGCAAATCTTCGCCGAGCACTTGGCAAAGCGTGGTCCTCAGCTGTCCGACGAGCTCGACACCCCCCATTGGCGCGACCCCCGGCTGTTCGAGTTCTTGCTGGCCCCTGAGGTGCTCGACATCGTTGAGCCGATTCTGGGTCCGGACATCCTGTTGTGGTCTAGCCACTTCATCTCAAAGGAGCCGTTCGTCGGCAGGGCGACCCCCTGGCACGAGGACTCTGCCTACTGGAACGGACGGTTGAGCCGGTACGATTCGATCGTCACGGTATGGCTGTCGCTCGACGGATCGGACCGGGAGAACGGCTGTATGCGGGTGATTCCGGGAACGCATGATCATGGCTTCTCCCGATACGAGCCGGTCGGCAACTCCGCCGCATTCACCTTTCCCACGGCCATTGCTGAAGTGGACGACGCTCGCGCCGTCGCCTTCGTCCTGCGTCCCGGTGAGGCGTCACTGCATGACGGGAGAATTGTTCACGGTGCTGGCCCGAACCAGTCGGCGCGTCGACGCACTGGCTACACCATGCGATACATCGCGGCTACTACCCATGTACTGCCGGAGGCTAATGAGGGATTCTTGCTCTGGCTTGCCCGCGGCCAGGACCGAGCCGGGAACAGCTACGCTGATAGACCCTCGTCAACATAGTCACGGTTACTGAGATGAACTCAACAAGGCCTGGATAGTGATTCGGGACGACACGGACCAATACGTTCTGTACCGGATGGTGCTGGATGCACGCGTGGAGCCATCGATAGACAGGTTCTTGCGACAGAATCAGTCTTCGAGAGGGCTCCACGTGATCGCCTATCCTGCCATGCTCGACGTCCCTAGGGAACTCGTGCAATACCTCGGCCGACTGCTCGCCGCCGAACGTCAGGCCCACGGCACCCAACCCGCGCGTTGATGGACCTGCTACTTCGCACCTTTCCCGGTCCGCCACAGGATCCCGCACGTCAGCGATCGATCATCTCGACCCGTAATGATAAGCATAGATCGTTCTTCAAAACTGGGAAGGGAGCAGCGATGCCGGCGCGCTACCGTCGGCACGGCGACGGCTGCGGTAGTCGGAAGGCGAACACCCGAATTCACGTCGGAAGATGCGGCAGAAATGCGCGGTATTAAGGTGGCCGCTGCGGGCGCGTACCACGCCAACCGGCAGATCGGTCTGCGCCAACAGAGCTGCAGCAAATCGCAGACGAAGGTGCCGGCGATATCCGGCGAAACGCTGACCGACCTCGCGATGAAAGCGGTCGCTGAGATATGCCGGCGATAGGTGGACCCTTTCGGCCAATTCAATGAGGCTCAAAGGGCCGGCGAACTCACGTTCCAGGATCGTCAGGGCCGCCCGGATGGGTGGACTCAACGGTACGACGGCAGGGACGAGTCCGATTTCCGTGACAGAGGTCTGCACCAAGGGCAGCTCCCTTGACGCGACTGCACCAACCCTGGCGGCGTCCACCATGATTCGCTGGAGGGTCGCGTGGGCCGCTACTTGCCAACCTGGGCACCATCCGGATACCTCGGAACCGAGCCGGTCCAGATCATTGCGGACAGTATCCATCACGTTCGCGTCGAGAACGACCGTTCGGCCCGAGGCCGGCCGTTCCGACAGCGTCTCAACTCCTATAACCACGTTGACGATGTCGAGTGTGGTGTCGGCGGCCGGCTGAAAGCCGTGCACGTCGAGCGGCGTTACGACGCCCAGCGAGCCGCGACTCACCAGTTCCTCTCGCCCGTTGCGGAAATGGACACCGCAGCCTCCGGTCACCAGAAACAACTCGTGGAAGTCGTGCCAGTGAGCCGCGTACGGCCGGTTCAGCCGCTGTACGCTGACCCCGATGGCCGTCGGAGCCACAACAAGTGAAGCAGTGGACAGCCGGGGAACCTGGGGTGCGCGTCGGTTGAGAAACGACATGGAGCCTCCACGTGTGGAAAGGACGGCCGGAGCCGATGCCGGTGGTCTGGGGCCACGACGCCGCGGTGAGACACTGGTCGGCCTCCAGTGCCGGTGGTGCGCCAGCCACACCAGGGGCGGTAACAGACGTGCGACGCCGGGCCGGTGGCCGTTCGGCGTTGCCCTTTGTGTGAAGGGCCGTCATGTCGCCGACGCACCGCAGAACCGGCCGCCGTGTGAGGGCGAACGAGTCCAGTGTCTCGAGGCTCCGAATTTCCAGTTCTACGTTTTCCCCCGGTAGCAGGGAACCAATGCGTCGTCCACGACCGCGTCGGTGTGTAGCCGGTCAACCAGCAGACACAGGTCGCTAACAGCGTCTCGGCGATGATCTTTACTCGACCGCTGGACCTGGTGAGGCAAAGCAGGATCCTCGTGTGCTGAACGAGACGCAAGGCGCCGGCCTGATCCGCGAAGGTGACCACGCGAACAGCCGTGGACGGAGCGTACGTTGATCCGGGCCGCCCATTCTCAGGTTGGCATCGGAGCGTTTATCAACACGACAATCAGTGGAAAGCAGGCGCTGCCGACACTGCGGTAAGGCCCAAGCGGAAGATATCTGTGCGTGACGCGTTGCTCGGCGGTCACCATGTCTTTCAACAGAACGCTCGCTGGGCGAAACCCCGGCGACGCTCAGCACTGCTAACAGACTGAGTTGCGCCAGGGAGTCAGCCGCGTCCATGTCGGCTCCCGTGAGCATGCGTTCATGTCGGTAGCAATCATATTTCCCTCCGTCAGGTTCCATCGCACAGAGTCCTCCGCCGTCCGGTGACTCATCAGCGGTAGATCGACAGCCTACGATTTAATGGCAGGTGCGTCTTCGCCCCGCGTCATCACTCTTTCTCGGATGCTCAGATGACGGTCCTTACGGACTTGCTCAATCCGGCTACGCCGTCACGGGTCGACAAACTCCGCTGCCGCTCTTGCCTTTAACGCATCCATGTGATTGCGTCGATGTCACGAGTTAATCTCCCGCCATCGTAAGGGCGACACCCGAAGGGGTCGACCCCGGTGCCTGCGAAGCTCACAAACAGCCAGGCCCGTTGTAAACCGGCCATCCCGGATTGCTGTGCCGCGCCGTGCTGGTCGACAGCTATTTGAAAGGACTGGTGACGGCGTGACGCCGATCCCCTCGACCTCTCCGGCCCTGCGACACCGCCCACGACTTCCCGGCCGACTTCGTTCGACTATGGTCGCCGCTGGCGCCGCCGTTCTCGTCACTCTGGCAGCGTTACCCGCGCTGGCCGCACCCCTTCACCTCATACCGCCGGAGGCGCCCAGTCTTCGCCAGATCGCCGACGCCCGCGGATTGAGGATCGGCGCTGCTGTCGATGCCGGGCCCGTGCTAGCCGGCGATCTTCCCTACCTCAACACGCTGACCAGCCAGTACAACCACATCACGACGTCCAACGCACTCAAGTGGGACCAACTGCGCCCGACCCGAAGCTCGTGGAATTTCAGCGACGCCGACCGGATCGTCGAGCTGGCTGAAGTCCACGGCATGACCGTCCAGGGCCACACCCTGGCCTGGCACATTCAGCAGGTGGGCTGGCTCAACGCCATCACCACCGAGGCTGAAGGGCGTGCGGTCCTCGAGGAGCACATCAAAACAGTTGTCGGACGGTACAGGGGCAGAATCAAGAGTTGGGACGTCGTCAATGAGGCGGTAGGCGACAATGGCAACCGCCGTTCGGCCGGCGAGTCGATCTGGGAGCGACTGATCGGCCCGGAGTACGTTGAGCTTGCCTTCCGCTGGGCTCACGAAGCTGATCCGGACGCTATTTTGCAGTACAACGATTACGGCGCGGAAGGAATGAGCGTCAAGGCCAACAGCGTCTACGCCCTTGTCCGTGACCTCAGAGCCAAGGGTGTGCCGGTGCACGCGGTGGGATGGCAGGTGCATGCGCCGTACGGCTGGCACGTTACCGATGCGAACTGGCGTAACGCTAACCGCCTGGCGGAGTTGGGCGTACGCCTGTCAATCACCGAGTTTGACTACGGTCTTCCCCTGCCGGTAACCACCGACAAGCTGGCCGATCAGGCCCGCGCCTACCGCGAGGTGGCCGAATTCTGTCGGGCACAGCCCGTATGCACCACGTTGACCACATGGGGATTCACCGACCGGCACTCATGGATTCCCAGCGATCGCCCTGATCACGACGCGGGCCTCCCCTTCGACCGCGACTACGGCGCGAAGCCTGCCTTCTATGCCTTGCGGGACACGTTGGCCGGCCCCGCTACTGCCGCCCCCGACGCCCCGCACATCCTCGACACCGTAGCCGCCGACGGCAAGGTCACGCTGAGTTGGCGAGGTCTGATGGGTGCCGATCGTTACACGATCCATTACGGCGTCTTGCCGGCGCAACTCAAACAGCGCATCACCGTCGGACGCGACACCACATACACGATCGCAGGCCTGACCGACCGCACGACTTACCACTTCAGTGTGTCAGCCGAGAATGCCCGCGGCCGCAGCCCGGCCTCAAACACCGCCAGATCGACGCCCATTGCGACTCGTGCAGGGCGGCCGATGTTGCGCAGCATCCGCGCCGACACTCAGGCACTGATGCTGCGCTGGGACCGCGCCCTGGGCGCCACCGGCTATGCCGTGGAATACGGCAGGTTGTCCGACGATAGCTTTCCCATACGCGTCGAGGTCGGGCAACTGACCAAGTACCGGCTTACCGGCCTGACCGACGGCACCACATATCGGGTGCGGGTGATCGCTTCCAACGGTAACGGCGACGGGAGGCCGTCCGATTCGCGCGCCGCTACGCCGACCCTGCCGCCCACTCCGGCGCTGCGTTCCTCCCCGGCCACGGCCTCGATCACCGTCGACGGAGTGCTCGACGAACGCGACTGGCGACTCCAAACCCCGATCGCCGAGGCTGTGTACGGTTCAACCGACGACACCGCCAAGGCTGGCTTCACGTGGGATGGCAGATACCTGTATGTGGGGGTACGGGTCACCGACGGCACGCTACGCAACGATTCCCACGACATTTACCAGGATGACAGTGTCGAAGTTTATATCGATGGCGACAACGACCGAGCACCGCGGTACAACTCCTTGAGAGACCGGCACTTCTTCAAGGGCTGGAATGACCCTATCTTGGCGGAGTCAACTCAGGCGACAGATGGCGTGCTTCACGCCTGGAGACCCTGCCCTGGCGGATACGCGGTGGAGTTGGCCGTGCCGTGGATGTCGATCGGGGTATCCCCGGGTCAGGGCACCTCCATCGGTATCGATGTTGCAGTCAATGACGATGATGACGGAGTAGCCCGCGAAGCTCAGATGGTCGCCTTCGGCACAGAGACGAATTGGCTCGATCTCTCCGCGGTCGGCCAACTGACACTCGTCGCAAGGTCTTCGGCGCGCGGACCCATGGTCGGTAGCCGTGGTTGAGCGGTCAGCGCCCACACGTCCGGCCTCGCGGTGACGTCCGGCGCGAGTAAGCATCCCGATTCCTCAGCGCCATGGATTGAATTCGTGGTACTGCCGGCCCGAACCCATCTGGTATGGGCGAACATCGAGCGGCTCTGCGGTAACAGCGCCAAGGCCCTGGGACACGCGCTGAGCGCGGTGGAGTTGCTCGATGCGACGGCCACCACGCACATGCGGATCTGGCATCGTGTCATCCTGGCCGAGAACGGCGACGTGCAAGCGGCGCGCGCGGTACCGCCAGGCCGAGGAACTGGCCCGAGAGCTGCATGAATGGGAGCGGCTCACCGCGATGCTGAACAACCGGGCCTACTCCGAATACATATCAGGAGAATATTCGACAGCCGGGCAGGTCGCGCGGCGGATGCAGGACCACGCCGCGGCACGTGGATTCGACCTCGACGCGAGCGCGCTGGACACGATCGGGGCGATCCTGATCGCCAACGGCGAGTACGTCAAGGCGGGGCAGGCGATGCACCTGTGCATCGCCCGCTGCAAGAGCACAGGGGCCAACGACGCCGACGAGATGGCCGAGTACCTGTTGACCCTCGCCCGAGCCAGCGTGGACTCGGCGCGACCGTCCGGGCCTTGATGAAGTCTGCATGCCGCCCACACGCATTGCACCGAGCGCAACCTGCGGGAGATTCTCGTCCGGGTATATCGGGAGAAGGCCGAGCTGCACGCCGCCCGTGGTAGGCATGCCGAGGCAATCGCCGCGGAAAAGACCTCATCGCCGCCCGGGAAACCCTGCCTTCCGCGCCTCGACATCGCATCCGCTCACTGCTGCACAGGGATGTTTCGGGCCCACCGAAGTCCACGCGGAAGCCGGGCCGCTGCCTGAGCCACCCCGTCACCGATGCCGGCCGGCCCCGAGTGATACCGGAACATGACCATCGCCGACGCGTCGATTCGCGCCACGGCTGAAAGCTGACGTCGGTACCGCCGTGCCGTCGGGTGATCCTCCCGCGCTGGTCACCGTCGGCCCGCCAGTCGCAGCACCCCAACGAGGCCTTAACCTAGGCTTTTGATCGAGGGATGGCGTTGTACGGGTCACCATCGCAGCGGCCGTCGCGCCTGTCGGCGCGAACCCCGGGGCGGGGTGGGCGGTCTCATGCTTGCTCCCCGCAAGGCGCAATGTCCTGGCCTTCGCTTGCAGTAGTGCCGCGTCGCGGATGTTGCGCGCCGCGTTGACGTCCGCGTTGCTGATGTGACCGCAGTGCCGGCAGGGAACACCGCTTTCGCGGTTGCTCTTCGCCGTGCCGGCCGAACGCAATGCCGGCGTCACGCTCGTCCCCGCCGCCTTCTGCAGGCCCGGCCGGCAGATCGTCAACCTCCAACGACTCACCCCACGATCCGTAATTAACAGGCGCTGCCAGCCGATCGGAGACGGTAGGAGTTGGTGGCCGACGACGTCGAGGCCAGCGACCTGGCGAGGGGGTATAGCAATGCTCGGTGGTGCGATGGGTGCCGAGGAGTTGTCGGCCGCGCTGCTGGAGCTGGAGGAGCGGGTCGTCGAGGACGCCGAGGCCGGCTACACCGCCGCGTCCCGCCTCGAACAGCAGGCCCTGGCGATGGGCGACGACGGACTGCTCATGCGCGCCCGGCTGTGCCGGATCACCTTCGGCGTGCGCATCGGCGATCTCACCGGTGCCGCCCGCAAGCTCGAGGAGATCCGCGCCTGGGGGCAACGACACGACGACAACCTGCTGCTTGCCCGCGCCCACCTGACCAGCTCGGTTATCGAGCGGATGGTCGGTGAAGCGGCCACGTCCCTGGAGCACGCGCTGAGCGCGGTGGAGCTGCTCGACGACAACGCCACGGCGTATACACAGATCAACCACCGGACCAAGCTGGCCGACGCGCTGGCGCTCACCGGCTCGATGGACGCGGCCCGGATGCGGTACCACCAGGCCGAGGAACTGGCCCGGCAGGAGCAGCAGTGGGAGCGGCTGATGATCCTGCTCAACAACTGGGCGTACGCCGAGCACGCGGCCGGCGATTTCCCGCGCGCGCAGCACATCGCGGCCCGGATGGTGGAGACGGCCGAGGCGCACGGCATTGAGCTGGACCCGTCGGCCTCGCACACGCTTGCCGACATCCACGTCGCGCTCGGCGAGTACCGCGACGCCGAACAGACGATGCTGGTGAGCATCGCCCGGCACGCGGGCGGACAGGTCGACGACGGCGACGACCTGGCCCACTTCCAGCTCACGCTGGCCCGCGCCCAGCGCGGCCTCGGCGCTATGGGCCGTGCCCAGGACACCCTCAACGCCTGCCGCGCGCTGTGCGAAGAGAGCGGATTGTACGGGTTGCTGGTCCAGGTACACGAGGAACAGGCCGAGCTGCATGCGGCGCAGGGCGACTTCGCTGCGGCGTTCACCGCGCACAAGGAGTTCACGGCCGCGCAGGAGCAGATGCGCTCGCAGGAACGAGACGTCAGGGTGCAGACCCGGCACGCGATCTTCGAGACCGCCGAAGCCCGGCAGGACGCGGAGCGCTTCCGCGAGCAGGCCCGCCGCGATCCCCTGACGGGCCTGCGTAACCGTCGCTATGTCGACGAGGAACTGTCCGCCCTGATCGCCGCGGACCCGGCGCTGAGCGTGGCACTGGCCGACATCGACCACTTCAAGCGGATCAACGACACGCTGTCACATGACACCGGAGACCAGGTCCTGGCACAGATGGCGACGCTGCTGGAGGACAGTGTGGCCGCCGCCGTCCCAGGCGGTTTCGTCGCCCGCCTCGGCGGGGAGGAGTTCCTGATGGTGCTGCCGGCCACCCCGGTCGCCACCGCGGTCGCCAAGCTCGACGCCATCCGGCAATCGGTCAGCGAGTATGCATGGCTGGGGATGCCCGGCGGCTGGCCCGTCACGGTCAGCATCGGTGTCGCGGCCGCCCGGGAAGGGTCACCGCCCAGTCAGTCCGCGGCGCTGGCCGCCGCCGACCGCAACCTCTACGCCGCCAAGGAGCAGGGCCGCAATCGCGTGATCGCCGGAACTCCCCCGGAGCGCCGCCCCCGTGCCTACCGCGATCGCGAATCCCGCTGAGCCGCATCGACCTGTTCGCCTGGATCCGAACTCCACCGCTGGGCGACGTCGTCATCCTTGCGGCCAGGGCGTCCAGACCCTCGCCGCCGGCTATCTCGCCAGCACGCTCGTTTTGCGGAAAGTGGCGGGTGGTGGCCGGGTCGCCGGGGCCGGCCGGCATGTCGGGGCTCAGTCGGCTGTGCTGAGGCGAGCGGGGTGCCCGTGCTCGGGCCACCCGGACCCTATGCAGAACTAGGAATAGCCCGGTACTGTTGCCCGCCATGAGCACCCTTCGCATGACGACGCCGCGCCTGCTGGCGCTGCGCGCCCTGCTCGAGGACCCAAAGCAGGAACGCTACGGGTTGGAGCTTGCCACCCAAGCCAGCCTCGAACCGGCCACCGTCTATCCGATCCTGGTCGCGTTCGAGACGGTCGGCTGGGTCAGCAGCCGCACAGAGGACATCGACGTACACGAGGTCGGACGCCCCCGACGCCGCTACTACCGGTTGACCGCAGCAGGTGTCACAGCGGCCCGCGACGCCATCGCGGCCCGCGAGCGACGCAGCGCCCCCGGACACTCCCGGCGGCTGGCATGGTGAGCCGCGAAGTGTCCACGGTGCCCGCCCTGCAAGGCGTCGAACGCGTCGTGGTAGCCGCCCTGTCCCGGCTGTTGCCGACCGGTTTCCGCGCGCGGCAGCGCGACGAATGGACCGCCGACCTGCTGGATCTGGCCGACGCACCCCCGGCGGCGCGGTGGCGCTACCTGTTCGCCGCCGCGTGGACGCTGCCCACGCTGCGCTCGTTCGCCCGGCGAGGAGCCGCCGCCGGCAGCGGAGGGCTACGCGACGCGGCGGTCACACCGGCCGGGCTACGGCTGACCGCCCAGATCGTGGTCGCCGCCGTCGGCGTGCCGATTTTCTGCCTCGCCGTGACGGGCCTACTGAACTGGGCCGGCTTCATGGGCTCCTGGCCCGACAGCCTGAAGTGGCCACTATGGTTCATCCTGGCGGTTCCCCCACTCGCCCTCTGGGGCGGCGGCGCCTGGCTCGTCGCCTGGCTGGGCCTACTGACGACGATCATGACCTCGCTACAGCGCAACGTGCCCATCCGGCAGCGACGGATCGCGCGGCGCGCCGGCTTGGCCACCTTCGTGGCCCTGAGCGGCACCATCATCCTCCAGCTCAACAACGGCGGCGGGTGGCTCGACCCGGTGATCGGCAGCCTGTCCGGCACGTTGGGGACAGCCGCGACGACGGGGCCGCTCGGCGTGGCCACCCTGATACTGGGAGTCCGGTCCCGGACACTCAGCCGACGCCTGCGCATCGCGCTCGTCGTGGCCGGCCTCCTCGCCCTGACTTCCCTCGTCCTGCACCACTTCCCGGTAGACGAAGTGATCTGGCAGCAGATAACCCTGTGAACCGGAGAAGATTCGTCGCGGGCACGGCACCACGAGGGCAAATCTTGAGTTCAACCAGTCGTTGCAACACCGGCCCGTTGGGTCGAGCGTAGTTGTTCCTCGAACACCTCGGCAGGTGTGCGCCATCCGAGGGTCTTGCGGGGGCGGTTGTTGAGTGCCAGGGCCACCGCTTCGAGGTCGTCGGCGGTCCACCTCGACAGGTCTGTGCCCTTCGGGAAGTACTGACGCAGCAGCCCGTTCGTGTTCTCGTTGGTAGGTCGACTCGCTGACTGGGAATCGATGGCCCAGCCGACGACCCGGCGGGAATAGGCGTCTATGACCACGCAGCAGTAGACCTTGCCCTCCCGGGTGGGGTGTTCGGTGATGTCGGTGACCCACAGCTGGTTCGGGCCGTCACGGCGAAAGTCGCGACGCACCAGATCAGTCACGGTCGGCAGGCGCTTGATGCGCAGCCCGCGGCGGGGCCTGGGCAGGCCGGTCAGTCCGGCTCGGCGCATGAGCAGACCAACCGTGTTGTGCCCCACGACGATGCCGTGACCGTGGACCAGCTCGGCGTGGACGCGCGGTGCGCCGTAGACAGCCCGTGACGCCTGGTGGATGGTGTCGCCGATTTGATCGGTCAGCCAGGCGTGACGGGTCTGCCGTGCCGACGGCGGTCGGGTCTTCCAGTCGTGGTAGCCCCGACCGGGAGACACCCAGAGCGTGGCAGGCCCGGCCGACTCGGACGCCGTCAGCGTGCAGTTCGGCGACGAGCCGGTAGCAGCCTTTTGGGGGCACCACCTCCTCCACGGCAGCGGCGGCCTTACGCAGGATCTTCAGTTCTTCTTCCAGGTCGCGGATCCGGCGCCTGGCCGCCGCGAGCTCTTCGCTCTCCGCCGCGGTGATGCCGGGCTTGAGGCCTCGATCGACCAGGTCCTGCTGCTTCCACCGGTACAAGCACGACTCGGCGATCTGCAAGACGGCCGCGACGTCGCGGACCGTGCGACCGGACGCAAGCAGATCCAACGCCTTCCGGCGGAACTGAGGCGGACACGGCTTGGGCATGAGTGATCCTCTCGTTCAATGAGGATCACTCATGCCCAACACGCCGGTCCGGGAGTCCGGGGCATGATCACCACGCTGCCGGGCACGTCCGGTCCACACCCAAAGCCCACCCAAAGATGGATCCCTATGCTGCCGGGCTGTGGACACTCCACAAGCAGCGAGAATGAGGATGTGATCATGCGGCAAACAGTGACCGCATTGACCCGGTTCGCCCTCGCCTCGGCCGCGTCCGGGGCGGGCGCTCTGCTCGCGGCCGCGCCTGCGCAGGCGGGCCCGGAGGCGCCGCGGGGCGGCGAGACGGGCACGCTGCTGATGCCGATCATCGGCTCGGGCATCCAGCCGACCGGAGGAGGCCCCGATCACCACGCAGGGCAGCATCCCGCCGTGTCCGTGCGCGATCGGGGCACTCGAGAGCAAAGCCAAGGTTTCCTGACTGCTCCACCACCGGCGTGGCCGCTGCGAGGCAGGGGCCCACGCCAGTGGTGGACCTTTTGATCGTTCCCAGCCGAGGGCTGCTCGGTCGCCCGGCTCGGTATGACTAACCGCCCCTGCCGAATGCATGATCCGGGGGTGTTGTCGCCGGGCCGGGTGGCGCCGGGAGACCGCCGATAAGGGACCGGGCCACCCCTCGGGGTAGGTCTCTTCGTAACGTGGCCGCCGACTGTCCGACGCTCTGACAAGCGGCCGAGCCACGGACGCAGCGGGAAGGGCAAGGCGTGCACGACGAGTTGTCGTCGGCTGCTACGGGCGCCCGCAAGATCATTATCTACGGAAGATGGACGAAGGATGGATTTGATGAAAATAAATGTATTGTCGCGGTCGGCGAGGACACTCGCCGCGAGCGCGATGGCCGCCAGCCTGCTGGTGGCCGGTGCCCCCGCCGCTGCGCAGGCAGCCAGCCTGGCGGATCTACCGACATACATTCTGGCGAGCGTGCAAACTGGCGGCGGCAAGGCGTCGTCCTGTGCGGGCATTCTGTGCGGCGTGCATTTCTTCGACCCGTCAGTGAGTGACGACGGACGCTTCACGGTCTTCTCCTCCAACGCCGACGATCTGGTGCCCGGAGACACGAACCACAGCATGGACGTGTTCCTCCGCGACAGTGTCGAGGACGTGACGACCAGGATCAGCGTTTCCAGCACAGGGCAGGAAGGCTCGGGAGATTCGAGCTGGAGCAATCGCCCGTCGATGAGTGCGGACGGCAGATACATAGCCTTCATGTCAGGCGCCGTGGGGCTGGTGCCGGAAGATACCAACAACGCGGCGGATGTCTTCCTGCGGGACGCGGTCTCAGGAGTGACCACTCGGGTGAGCCTCACCGGCGACGGTGAGCAGATCCCTCAAGGTGTTCGGCAAGGAAAACTCAGCTCCGACGGCCGTTTCGTCGTGTTCGAAACCGTCGGGAGACTGGCGGCGAGCGACACCGACGATGAGGCGGACGTCTACCTCCGCGAACTCGCAACCGGACGTACGGTGCGAGTCAGCGAGTCGTACGATGGGCAGCCACTTCGCCTCCCGGTGTCCAGACCTCGGGAGTTCAAGAGCCTGGCGGTCACATCCGGTGGGCGCCATGTCGTGTTCAGTTCCGAAGTCGAAAACCTGGTTCCCGGAGATACCAACGACGGCGAAGACGTGTTCGTGTGCGATGTGGCGGCCGGTACCACCGTGCGCGCTTCGGTGACCGATTCCGGAGAGGAGATTGCCGGCTATTCGGACATGCCGTCAATGAGCGCAAACGGCCGCTACGTGGCGTTCCTCGGGAGAAGAGACAACATCGTGCCGGGCGTCAAGGGGCGGGAGATCTACGTTCGTGACTTGGTGGAGAAGACGACGACGCTAGCAAGCGTTAGGGGCATTGAGCCCATGCGCGGCGCTTATGTCGGCGTCAATATCAGTCCGGATGGCCGCTATCTCGCACTCACGGCCGCCGTGAAAAACAGCAACCAATTCGATATCTACATCCGTGACCTGCGTGACCGGATCACTCGCGTAGCGAGCGTGTCGCACAACGGCGGCGCCCTCACCGGAGACAGTTCATCCGCCAAGTTCAGTGCGAACAGCCGTCACCTCGCCTTCAGGTCGAAGGCACCTTATCTGCTCGAAGGCGACGGCAGCGGCGGCGAGCAGGTCTACGTCCGTTTGAACGTCAGCTGAGCTGACGTTTCACCTGACGGCCCGCTCGCGCCGTCATCATCGGACGAAAAGCCGTATCCGGTCCGCGGATGACCCCGACCCGCGGACCCACGGTCGGGTAGCCCGAGGGAGTGTGGTGCGGCCGGCCCATGTGGGTCGGCCGCACGCCGATGTCTCGCCTCGGGCCGGCTCCCGACGCGAGGCGCCGCCGAGCCGCAGAGGGCCTTGATCCTTCAGACGTTCTCGCCGATGCCGAGCTGGGTCTGCAGTTCCTGCGCCCGCTCCGCGGCGGCGCTGGCACCGTAGTGCCGTGGCATCTCGTCCGACGACCAGCCGAGCAGCAGCATCAGGTCGCCGGTGTTGCCGCCGGCCTTGTGCCATTCGTGGGCGAAGTTGTGCCGCCATCGGTGCGCGTGGACATGTCCCACTCCGGCCCGGTGGCCGCGGCGTTTGAGCATCAGCTTGATCCCGTTCGGCGTCAGCGCGACTTTCCCTCGTTCGGCCATCCACAGTTGCGGGATCTCGTCGGCGTACCGTTTCTTGGCGCGAGCCCGCATGTAGCGGCTCATCGCCCGGGCGGTCTTCGCACCGAACCGCACCCTGCGGTCCTTGGCGCCTTTGCCGTGCAGGTGCACCGATTGGGTGTTCATGTCGACGTCGGTCAGCAACAGGTTGCCGATTGCGGCGCGCGGCGTGGATGACCTGGATGACACGCTGACGACGCCGAGCCCAGTCTTCCCGGCGCCCGTCGATCATCCGGTTGCCGGTCATGCGCTGCGCTCGGGCCAGACGTCGGGCAAGGGCTGACGAGATCGCGGCAGACCGAGACCGACGATGCGTTTCCGTCGTACGCGGCGTGCACCGCCACTACGACGGAGGCACCCCGCCTTCGTCGCCCGCCACCAGCCGTAGAAACACTCATCCGCTCGACCACACCCAGCGAAGACGCCACGGCTGAGCCCCTCTGCCGCGGCGTCTTCGCGTATCAGGGAAACGGAGAGCCCAACCATGCATGGTGTTGACCCGTCCGCACCCCCGGCGGTGCCGCTGTCAGCCGCTGATCAACGACGCAGCGAGCATAGTCATTCGTCTACGTCTTTCGCGGGGTGCGTCGCGGGATCGCTACACGCCTTGTGGGGACTATCCGCCGTGGGCGTACTTGTTGAATACTTCGCGTCCTCGAGCGTGGAGCTGGACCGTTTCGAGGTATCCGCGGACTGGGTCTGTAGCAGGTGGCGCCAGCGGCGGGCATCCCAGCGCTTCGGTTGGGTTCCCTCGACGAAGTCGGTCACCGCACGGACGAATTCCTCGGGCGCCTCCCGGTGCGGGAAGTGCCCGATGCCGGGCAGAACCACCGACTGCGCCCCGGGCATCAGCTCGGCGGCGGCCTTGGCGTGCTCGACTGGGAGGACGTGGTCCTGGTCGCCCCAGACGACCAGCGCCGGCAGACCCTGCGCCAGGTAGGCGCGGTCCCGCATGGTGATCAGCTGTCCCTGCCAATCCGCGACGTGCCGCAACACATGCAGGAACGCAGACCGAGCGGCTGGGTCACGCAGCCCCGTGTGCACGGTGTACGCCTCGTTCAGGTCGGCCGCGAGCGCGGCCGGCGCGACCAGCCCGGCGGCCGCGCGCAGCGCACCGAGGGCCAGGCGAGACGGCGGCAGGTGGCTGAGCCCCAGCGCGACCGAAGCGCCCGGTAGGGTCAGCGCGCGAAAAGCCACGCTCACCTGCGAGCCGAGGCCACCACCCGCGACCACAACCAGCCGGTCGGTCCGCTCCGGGAACTGGTAGGCGAACTGCATCGCCACGCCGCCGCCGAAGCTGTGACCGACCACGGTCACCCGGTCGATGTCGAGCGCGCCGAGCAGATCCCGCAGACCGTTGGCATACCCGCCGATGCTGTAGTCTGCCCGCGGCTTCGCCGACCGGCCATGTCCGAGCAGGTCGGGCGCGATCACCGTGTACCGCTCGGCGAACGCAGGCGCGACGGTGTCCCAGGTGACGCAGTCGGATCCAATGCCGTGCACGAGCAGCAGGACGGTCGGGCCGTTACCCAGCAACCGGAAGGCGCGAGCGTGCCCGTGCAGCTTGACCATCCGCTGCTCATCCATCCGCGCAGCATAGATAACCGACGTTTCGCCGCAGTAACCATCTCCTCGTCAGCCGGCCGCGTTCGGGCCGCCGCGAACGGCATCCGTCGACGATGAATCGGCTATAGATGCTCTTGGCATTGTTCGCCATGACACACACGGCAACCCGGCGCGCCGCCGACGGTCTCGGTCCTTGGATCTTGTGAAGCGGCCAGCGAGCCCACGGCCGGATTCGTGCTGGCTCCGTGAGGACCTGGGTTCTACTCAGCCGCCGGCGGCCCAAATGTTCCCCGGAGTCTCGTTCTCGCGGATGAACCAGGCGCGATGTCATCAAAGTGCTGGGCCGGGGACTGTAGACCTTCGATCATGAATAAGTTGATAGCTGCTCGCCTGCGCAGACTCTCCTCTGCTGCCCTGGTCGGATTGGTGCTGTGGGTCGGCGCTCCCGCGTCCGCCTTGGCCGCATCACACGCCACGACCACCGTCACCAAGTCGCCGTGCCGACCCGGCACGCCGGCCACCGCTCCGGCCACCACCTCCTACTACGACGCGGCACGCACATGGCTCGGCCCCGATCCGCTGCCGTCCACTCAGCCGGTGGGCCCGTTGCTGGCCGGTTACCGGCGATTCGGCGCGATGGCCGAGACGCAATTTGTGAGCAAGTACCGGTCGGCGGACGATTGGATCTTCCCGCCGAACGACGGCTTCCTCACTGTGGGCGGCAAACCGGTGCGGTCCGCCCGGTCGCTGCCCCCGGGCGGACGGATCGACCGCTTCAGCTACCCCGGCGGCGGGTATCTCGCCCCCGCGTACACGCCGTTCGCCAAGCGTGCCTTGCCTCCGCAATATCTCAACACGCCGGCCGGGACGCCGCAGAGCAATTACCACGTGTACTGCGTGCTGAAGGCATTCACCGTGGACAGCGGGCCGATCGCGCCGTGGTTCGAGCAGCCCGGCCGGGGCCTGCAGTACAAGCTCGAGTCGCGCTATCTTCCCGAGGCGGGCACCGCGCTCAGCGTGACCTGGCTGCTGAAGAACGAATTTCTGGTCGAGGAACTCCCCTCGGCGAACCGGTTAGGCTAGCGGCGTGGACCGACACAGCCTGCGGACGGCTCTGCTCGCCGCCGGCCTGCCGCCGGAGTCCTTTCAGCTCGCCGGTGTGCACGAGGCGACGGACCGGCCGACCGACTTCTGGTTTATGCGGCCCGCCCCCGCCGGCGGATGGGAGCTCGGCAGTTACGAACGCGGCCGGTTCGAGGTCCGGGAAACTCATGCGACCGAATCGGCGGCGGCCCGCCGGCTCTACGAGATCCTGGTACCGCCGGTCGGCTGACGACTGGCTCGGCCGGTCTCCGGTGGGAGGCCGGCCGAGTCCGCTCAACCCGTCAGCGGCCGTCGCTGTCGCGTTGGACGGGCGCGTCCGCCGCTACCGGCGTAGCGGACCCGCGGTTCGGCTGGAGCGCTCGGCGGCGGCATCGCCTATGCGAGTGACGCCTCCGGGGGAGATCTTGGTGCCGGATGGGCTACGCAGCTGAGACCTGCGCATCGCCAATCTGCAAGCCCGACCGGGCATTCCTGGGGGAAGGGGCGGTTGGCGCAGTTCGCGGACGCCCCACCCGCCCGCGCGGTTCATCAGCCTCGCGGGCCGCGGTCGCTTCTCGCCGAGTCGGGTCACCCCCACGGTGCAGGCATTCCCGCCTGCCCGGCGGGCGGCTTGCGAGCGAATGTCAGGACGTCTCTGGCGTGGCGCCGGCATGCGGCGAGGCGCCGGGATCGTCACGGAAGGACAGCCCGGCCGCGTCCATCGCCGTTCGCAGGTGGCGAAGGGCGTAAGGCCCGACTCCATGTAGCGCCAGCACGTCGCTCTCACTGAGTCTGGCCACCTGTTCGAGCCGGACGACGCCGTGCGCGGTGAGCGCACGTGTCGCGGCAGCGCCGAGGTGTGGCAGCGGGATGCCCGGCTCCGGTACCGACCGACCCCGGGCCGACCGGGGATGACCCTCGTGGTCCAGGACGGCGGCGCCACGCGCCGACAGCCGGTACCCGATGTCGAGCGATTCGGTCAGGCCGCGCTCCTTGAGCTTGCGCACGTTCTGTTTGAACGACGGGGTGTCTCGCCCCATCCGTTGTGCAGGTCGGGTGCCCGGGTGGCCGGCAGTTCGTCGATCAGCAGGAGCGTCGCCCGGGTCCACGGCCCGGTCGGCGAGGCACGGTCGAGCCGGTCGAGCCACGCGACGATCGCGTCGATCTCCGCAGCGTCGGGTACCGCCTCCCGCAGCGCGTGCCGCGGGTCGACGCCCGCGTACCGTAGCCCGATCCGATACACCGGCCGGTCGCAATGAAGGCGGTCCAGCCCGTGGCGGAGCGCCGAACCACTGCGGCCAAATGCCGCCGACGAAGCCGCCCCACCTACAAGCGAACGCTCGTCGGCCGCGACGAACACGAATGAGGAACCTGGTTGCTGCCCTACGTAAGTGGGGGGTTTTCGGGGGGAGGCTCCAATACCATAGATAAACGTCAACGCCCTGACCATCATTACCGCTGGTCAGGCGCTGATTCTGTCGGACTGACAGGATTTGAACCTGCGACCCCTTGACCCTGGCGGGCCACGTAAGCGTGACGACCTGCCGCCCGGCTCGACCGGAGCCGGGATGTAGCGATCGCCGATCGGGGTGCCGCCCGCACAGTCCTCCTGCCAGATCCACATCGTCGAGCGCGACAGCGGCCCGCTCGCCGGCGGACAGGCGCCGACGGCCAACCGGCCTGAGCGCCGTTTCTAACGGTCGCTTCAGGTTCGCTCGGTATGAATATGGGCATCGCCGGCGACGCGGGTCTCGGCCTCGCCGGCATGGCCGAACGCGCCGCGCTCTACGGCGGCACGGTCAGCGCCCGGCCCCCATCGACGGCGACTGGACCGTCCATCCGAGCCTGAAGGGCAGCCATTTATGATCTCTGTGCTCGTGGTGGACGCCCAGCCGCTGCAGCGCTTCGGGTTTCGCATGCTGCTGGAGAGCACCCCCGACACCGAGATCGTCGGCGAGGCCGAGAACGGCGCCGAGGCCGTTCGGCGGATCACCGAGCTGCGTCCCGACGTGGTGCTGATGGACATCCGCATGCCGGGCGTCGACGGGATCGAGGCCACCCGGCGCATCGTCGCAGCCGGCGGGCGTTCGCGGATCCTGGTGCTGACGACGTTCGACCTCGAACGGTACGCGTTCGCCGCGCTGCGGGCCGGGGCGGACGGTTTCCTGCTCAAGGACATTCGCCCGGAGGAGTTGCTCGCCGGCATCCGGGCCGTCGCCGCCGGGGACGCGGTGATCGCACCGGCGCTGACGCGGCGGCTGCTCGACGCGTTCGCCGACCGGCTCGACGATGACCTCTGCGGGCCCGTGCGGGAGGATCCCCGGCTGAGCTTCCTGACCGACCGTGAGCGCGAGGTCCTCGTCGCCATCGGCCATGGCCTCACCAACGGCGAGATCGCGCAACGGTTCACGCTGTCGGAGTCGACGGTGAAGACCCACGTCGGGCGGGTCCTCGCCAAGATCGGCGCACGGGACCGGATCCAGGCCGTCATCCTCGCCTATGACCTGAGACTCGCCCGGCCGGTTTAGCACCTCATCCTGCGCGTCCGTCGAGGGCGCGACCGTAGTTCCCAGCCGCCCCGGGCCTATCCGCTGCCGGGTCCGCCTGCACGTGTCGACGTGTGTGAGCTCGAAGCCGTTTGCGGCTCGTTGACCTCAGTGAGCTCACACACGTTCGACGCTTCCTCAGGACTTGCGGAGGGAGACCGTCATGATGCCCGTACACATCTCGTCGCTGGTGCCGTCGCCCCACACCACGTAGCGGGGCGGCAGCTTCTTCAGCTGCGGCAGCTGATTGCGCAGCCCTGCGTCGTGCGTACACGTCACCCGCAGCGTGTCCCCCGGACCGACCTCCACCGGCGACGGCAGCTTCACCAGCCGCTGGTTGTCGAAGTCGAACTGCGGCACGTCCAGGACGACCTTGGCCTTCGGCGTGCCCGGGTGGAGTTCGACCTTCAAGGCCCGCCCGAGCATGTGCATGTGGCCGAAACCGGCGAACAGCGTCATCGGCGCCTCCACCTCGTGGTCGCAGGTCTGGGTGTTACCGGGCTTCGGCACGCCCCGGCCGCATTCCTCCACCTGACGGTCCGCCATTTCGCCGACGTCCGGCCCGAACCGCTTCGTCACGTCCGCGATCGAGGCCGCCCGGTCACAGAGCGGACCCGACTCGTCGGCGGCGCAGGGCAGGTCGGTCGGCGCGTCGACCGACCACGTTTCGAGTTCCCGGGTCTGCGGCGTGCCGTCCGTCAGCCGCAGCCGCACCGCCGAGCGGTCCGACCCGGTCGGCTTGCCGTCGGTCGCGAGCAGGTTGTAGTGGATCTGGAGGACGAGCAGGCTGCCCGGCTCCAGCTTGTAGCCGGCGTCCTGGTCGAGCAGCGTCTCCGTGGCGCCCGGCGCCCAGGTGTCCACCCACGCCGCGTCCCCCTCTTCGACCTCGGCGCCGGCCACGCCGGTCCCGCCGAAACACTGCCAGCCGAGACCAGGGGTCTTCGCATCCTGCTTGCGCACCGCGGCAGCGCCGCCCGGCGGCACCGCGTACACGATGGCATGGTGCGCGATGGGGACGTTCTCCGGTGCGAATTGGGTCCCGGTCAGGAACGCCGTCTTGGTCAGGCCCGGATCGATCACCTGGCACCGGTACTCGTCCGAGCCGCCGCCCTCCGGCGGCGCGGGCGTGTAGGCCTCGGCCATCCTCAGGTCGACGAACCGCTCGCCGGCGCGCAGCGGCTTTGGTGGAGCTGACGACCCGCCCGCGTGCGCGCGGTGCGGGCCGGACGCGGCGGGCGCCGCACCGTTGTCGGCGTCCGACCCGCAGGCGGCGACGACAGCGAACGCCGTCACCAGCGCCGTGGTGCCCGCCCCGAATTTCCACAGTGGGCTATCAGGTTTCGTCATGGCTCGAAAGCTAGGCCCGATTCCATCCCGTTTCGTCGTACTGCGGTCGTCATTCTCGTGAGAGGGGCGGTACCGCGGTCCTACTCTCCGGAGCGCCGTTCGACACCCGCACGAGAATCATGGACGGGAGCCAACCCAGGCCCAGATCGCCCGATGCGACCCGACCCGGACGTTGTTACCGCGGTGACCCGATCGGCGGACCTACTGCGGAAGGGTCGTGGTCTCCTACTCGACATCGTCGACCGCGCGGAGGTCCGCGACGCTGCGGCCGCGTGGACCGGACGGGTCGACACCGTCACCGCCCGCACGGACCGGGTGGACGTCGACGCGTTGCTCATCCGGCCCGACGGCTGTGTCGCCCAGGACTTGCCCACCGGGCAGGACCTCGACGCCACCACGCTGGTGCGTGCGCTGGGCACCTGGTTCGGTCACCCGGGCTGAGCGCCGTTTTAACGGTCGTCTCAGATTCGCTCGGTACGAAGTCGGCCTCAGATGAGCGACGTAACGCGAATGCAGGAGGCTATTGATGGCAGTCAACGCAGCGCCGTCCAGGGAAGCGCCGCCCGGTCGGCTGGCAGGCCGGTGGGTGCCGTGGTTGGTGATCGGCTTGTGGGTGGCGCTGGCGGCGGTCATGGTGCCGTTGAGCGGAAAGTTGAGTTCGGTCACCACCGACAGAGCCGTGGACACCCTGCCGGCCAGTGCCGAGTCGACCAAGGTGGCGGTGCTGGAGGACAGTCTCCCGGGCGGTGAGGACAACACGTTCGTCTTCGTGTACCACCGCGCCGGCGGCATGACCGACGCCGACCGCGCGACGGTCGAGCGCCACTACGACACCCTTACCAAGCGGTACCCGCCGAAGGCGGCGGCCGGCGAGGACGACGAGGGCCCATCGACGAGACTCTCCACCGACGGCAAGGCGATGATGTTCACCCTCGACGTGAGCACGACCTATGGCGGACCGGAGGCCATCGTCGGCCCGTTGCGTGTCGCCGCGAAGGACCGGCCCGCCGGCCTGCAACTCGACGTGACCGGTCCGGCCGCGGTCGACGGCGACATGGACGCCGTCTTCGACGGCATCGACCTGCAGGTCTTCCTCACCACCGTCGTCGTCGTCACGGTCCTGCTCATCCTCACCTACCGCAGCCCGGTGTTGTGGTTCATCCCGCTCGTGGTCGTCGGCGCGGCGGCACTGACCGCGATGGCAACCGTCTACCTGCTCGTCAAGGGCTTCGGCATCGTGGTCAACGACCAGAACTCGGCGCTGCTGACGATCCTGGTGTTCGGCGTCGGCACGGACTACGCGCTGTTGCTCATCGCTCGATATCGGGAAACACTGCACCACCACGAGAACGTCCGGGTCGCGATGGTGCACGCGCTACGCGGCGCGGCGCCGGCCATCGTCGCGTCCGCGGCCACCGTGGTCGCCGGCCTGCTCTGCCTGCTGGCCGCGGACCTGAACAGCACCAGCGGATTGGGCCCGATCGGTGCAGCCGGCATCCTGTGCGCGCTGGTGGCCATGCTGACGCTGTTCCCGGCGGTGCTCGTGGTGCTCGGCAGGCGGATCTTCTGGCCGGCCATCCCGCGGTTCAGTACGGCCGTGGAGAAGAAGCCGGGGCTGTGGGGACGGCTTGGCACCACTATCAGCCGCCGCCGGTGGGTGGCGACGCTCGGCTCGTTCGGAATCCTCGGCGTGCTCGCCGTCGGGCTGGCGGGCAACACCGGCGCCCTGCGGGTGCAGGACCAGTTCCTGTCCGCGCCGGAATCGGTCACCGGCTTCACCGTTCTCCGCCAGCACTTCCCGGAGCTCGGCGGCCAGCCGATGACGGTCTTCACGCGGCCGGCGTACCAGGAGCGGGTACTCGACATCGTCAAGGGCACTCACGGCGTGGCCGTGGCCATCCCGGGTCAGACCAGCGGTGGCTGGGCCGATATCTCCGTGTTCCCGACGGACGCGCCGGACACCGTCGCGGAGTACGACACGATCAAGCGGGTACGCACCGCCGTGCACGCGGTGAGCGGGGCGGAGGCGATCGTCGGCGGGCCGAGCGCGGAGAACCTCGACACCGAGGTGACCACCAGCCGCGACGAGAAGTTGGTGATCCCGCTGGTGCTCGCCGTCGTCCTGATCGTCCTCGGGTTGCTGCTGCGCGCGATCGTGGCCCCGCTGGTCCTGATGGCCACCGTGATCGTCTCATTCGCCGCAGCCTTCGGCGGCAGCGTGTTCATCTTCGACACGATCCTCGGGTTCAAGGGCATCGACTATTCGGTGCCACTGCTGGCATTCCTGTTCCTGGTGGCGCTCGGCGTCGACTACAACATCTTCCTGGCCAGTCGGGCCCGTGAGGAGACCGTGCGTCTCGGCACCAGCGAGGGCATGCTCAAAGCCCTCTCGGCCACCGGTGGCGTCATCACCTCGGCAGGCCTGGTCCTGGCGGCCACGTTCGCGGTCCTCACCACACTTCCGCTGGTGATGCTGATCGAGGTCGGGTTCCTGGTCGCCTTCGGCGTGCTGCTCGACGCCCTGCTGGTGCGGTCGGTCCTGGTGCCCGCCCTCACCCTGCTGATCGGTCGGCGGATCTGGTGGCCGGGTCGGCTGTCCCGGCCGACGGCGGAGCCGCCGAACGGGCCACAGCCGCTCGCCGACGAAGAGGAGCTCGCGCTGCAACGGTGAGCGCGGCGGCACGGATGCGATCCGGGACGGGGACCTGGGCCCGTCCCGGATCTTTCATGGGCCAGGCGGTCGCCGCCCTTGTACCTGCGCCGTGCGGCCGAGGTGGGTCAGCGCACCGCGGTGTCTCCCTCGGCGGTGAGCCGCGCGATCGGGGCGGTCGGGGCCGCCGCCGGAAGGACGACCCGAAGCAGTGCGCCACAGCGTGCGGAGCGGGCGACGGTGGCCCGGCCACCGTGGGCGTAGACGACCCGCTGCACGATCGACAGCCCAAGACCGGATCCCGGCAACGCCCGGGCGCTGTCCGCACGGTAGAACCGGTCGAACACCCGCGGTACGTCGGCGGCGTCGATGCCCGGCCCGGCGTCGTCGACCTCGAGCACCGCCGACTCGCCCTCCGCACGGAGCCGGACCTGGACCGGCTGGTCCGCGGGGGACCACTTGCCGGCGTTGTCGATGAGGTTGAGGACCGCTCGCTGGAGCGCAGCGGGACGCCCGCTCACCCACACGGAGGTCACGTCGAGCGCGACCTCGAGGTCGGGCACCCGGGAACGCGCCTGGGTCGCGGCGGCCACCACCACGTCGGCGAGGTCGAGCAGCTCGGTGCTCTCGTCGCTTGCGTCACCGCGCGCCAGGTCGGTCAGCTCGGCGGCAAGGGTGCTCAACTCGGCCACCTGGGCGCCGAGATCGTTGAGCAGCCGGGTCCGGCTCTCCGCCGAGAGGGCAGTGTCGAGGGTGCCGCGCCGGTCGAGCCGGACCAACAGCTCGATGTTTAGGCGCAGGCTGGTGAGGGGGGTCTTGAGTTCGTGGGCGGCGTCCTCGGCGAGCAGCCGCTGGGCCCGCCGGGAGTCCCGGAGCGCGGCGAGCATGTCGTTGATCGCCTGGATCAGCCGCCGGATCTCCCCACCGCCCTCATCCGGGATGTCGGCGTCGAGATCCTGGGTGTTCGCGACACGTACCGCGGCGGCGGTCAGCCGGTCGATCGGTGCCAGCCCGGTCCGCGCCACGGTCCGCCCGACAAGGGCGCCGCCGACCACGCAGAGCAGCCCGATCAGCAGCATGCCCAACCCGAACCGGTTGATCGGGCTGTCGTCGGCGACGCGGGCCACCTGTACCGCGCCGTCGCCCGCCCGCAGCGTGTAGATGCGGTAGCCGTCTTCGTCGCTGTCCTTCGACTCCATCAGGTCGGCTGACGCGCCCCGCGCCACGCGCCCGGCGTGCTCGCTGACCGGGGGCAGCTCGGGTTGGCCGGCCGGCGTCCGGGTCGAGCCGTCGGGCAGGATGACCCGCACCAGCCGACCGGATCCCGGATACGGCGGTAGCTGAACCTGCGCCAGACCGGCGCGCTCCGCGCTCGTCGCCAGGACGCGGGAGTCGGCGCGTAGCTGATTCTCGGCGGTGTCCTGCAGCTCCCAGTCCAGTAGCTCGCTGGCCACCTGGAAGGCCACGAACACGCTGACCGCGATGGCCGTCGCCGCGATCACCGTCATCCTGGTCCGCAGGGACCGCCGGCGCCACCATCGGGTCAGCCGGCGCGGTTCCCGGCGGGCGTGCCTGCTCACGGAGGAGTCTCCCGCAACGTGTATCCCAGGCCGCGCAGCGTGTAGATCAATCGCGGCTCACCCTCGGCCTCCATCTTGCGGCGCAGGTAGCTCACGTATACCTGGAGGTTGTTGGCGGTGGTGCTCATGTCGAAGCCCCATATCGCCTCGAACAGCGCGTCGCGGGTCAAGACCCGAGTCGCGTTGCGCACGAGAACCTGCAGGAGGGAGAACTCGGTCCGGGTCAGGCGCAGCGGCCGCCCGCCACGCCACGCCTCGAACCTGTCGGGATCGAGCCGGACATCGGCGAACGACAGGATCTGCGACTCCTCGTCGACCGGCGTGCGCCGGCGCAGCAGGGCTCGCACCCGGGCCAGCAACTCCTCGGTGGCGAACGGCTTCGGCAGGTAGTCGTCGGCGCCCGCGTCCAGCCCCGCGACCCGGTCGGAGACCTGATCACGGGCGGTCAGCATCAGCACCGGCAGATCCCGACCCGCGGCCCGCAACCGTCGGCAGGTCTCCAACCCGCCGAGGCGGGGCATCATCACGTCGAGGATCAGCAGATCCAGCGTGTCACCGCCCGCCCCACCGACCCCCTCGAGCACGGCGAGACCGTTGGCGACGGTACTGGTGTCGTAACCCTCGACCTGGAGCACCCGCTCCAGCGAATCACGGATGGCCGCGTCATCATCCGCGATCAGGATCCGCACGCCGGTCCGCCCCCTTCCAGTCAATGCTTTTGCCGCTCATTCTCCCCGGTCAACCTGAAGCCAGGATTAGAGCCGTCGCCTCTGTGGTGCCGGTGGGCCGTGCTCTTATGGGTGTGACAAGGCGCGCCAGTTGAGCAAGGTTCGGCCGTACTCGTTGACCGGATGACCATGGGCACGAGCATGTCCCACGCCTTCGCGCTGCCAAGTCACACAGCGTGATAGCGGGGTGCGAGTAGCTCATGACCTTGCCGCTGGGGCGCGGAAACGAACCGCCGCAATGGTCACAGATGGCCCCTGAACTGGGAAAACGCGGTTCATATTCTGCCACGAAGGCCCACCGGGTTCGAGCCCGCCCGCTATCTGCGATACGGGCTGGCTCGAATCGGATTGTGGCAGCGGGAACCGTGTGAACGGCTTCGTGATCGGCGTCGGTGCTCGACCGGACAGCCGTAACAGCGCCTCTACGCTGAGCAGGCTGAGCAGGCTGAGCCGCTCTGCCAACTCCCCCATGAACCTCCCCGGCAGTCGCCGATGCCCAACGGCAACCGGGCCGGCGGGGTGGCCCCGGCGTCCCGCGCGGTTACACCGACAGCCCCTGACACGCCAGTTTCCGGACGAGACGCCCAGCTGAACATCTCAGTCGCTGACGCGAGCACAGTGTCCACTTCATCGGGGCGATGCGGGCACTGAAAGACGGCGACGTCAGCGGAGGCTCGCAAAGCAGACCGCCTGCCTCAGGAAACCAACGCGAGCAACACGCTGCGCGCAGGTTGGGAAAGAACCGCGGGCGGCTCGCCTTCACCGGCGCGGAGGGCATGCACTCCTGCAGTAGAAGTCATCGAACCAATATGCACTCCTTGGCGCGACAAATTGTCGAGACGCAGGATCAACGTATGGCGGGTAATCGTTCCACCAGAACCACCAGAATTCGCACCGGCGGCGGCTCGCGCGTGCAACCGTGGGTACCCGAGGTCGGCGGACCGATCGACCCGGACAACGAAGCCCACGACCTGGTCATGTCCGTGTTCGGCGGGATGAGCATTAGGCGAGCGGCGCAGCTTCGGCGAACGTGACTACATCAGCCTGATCGACGCCGCGCACCAGCAACTCGACGGCCCCGATCATCCTTGTTTGGGACAATCTGAACACCCACATCAGCGCCGCCATGCGTCAGAAGATCGACGCCCGGGACTGGCTGCACGTCATCCGGCTACCGGCCTACGCCCCGGACCTCAACCCGACCGAAGGCGTGTGGTCCCACCTGAAACGCAGCATCGGCAACCTCGCCGTGACCGGCGTCGACCACCTGCAAGCCATCATCAAGAACCGGCTCAAGGCCATCCAGTACCGCACCGACCTCATCGACGGCTTCCTCACCCACACCGGACTCACCCTCGAAACCGACACAACCTGACTATTCAAGGTCTGTAGTTGCGCACTTGCCGCATAAGCGCCCGTGGCTTGAACCTCAGTCGTTAGGCGCAGCTTGATCGTGTTCGCCAGGATGGCGGCATGGTGGATCACAGGGACCTGGAGTGGGACGGCTGTCTGAATGTTCGCGATCTCGGGGATTTGCGGACGGCAGACGGCGGACGGACCCGACTCGGAGCGGTGGTACGTAGCGATCATCCGCGATACCTGACGCCTTCGGGATGGGCGACGCTGTGGGACTACGGCATCCGCACCGTCGTGACACTGGAGACCGACAACATCCCCGCGGAGAAGGCTGCGGAAGCCAACACCAGCATCGACGTGCGAGATCACCACCCTGGACTGGCCCAGGTCCGCATTGGTATCGAGGACGGCGCCGACGCTGAATTCATGGCGGGGTGGGCTGACAACGGCCTGTGGGGCACGCCGTTGTATTACGCCGACGCGCTGGCACGCTGGCCGGACCGGCACGCCAAGGTGGTGGCGGCAGTCGCGCACGCCGCCCCCGGTGGGGTGCTGGTGCACTGCGGGCGCGGCTGCGACCGAACCGGTATCGCTTCTCTGGTTCTGTTGGCCCTCGCCGGGGTGGCCCCCGCCGATATCGCCGCCGACTACGCGCGCAGCGCCCCACGGCTTGCCTCGCGCGAGCCGGAATACCAGCAGTGGCTCTCTGCCACCCTGGCCGAGCACGGCACCTCGGTCACGCAGGCCATCGCCACGGTCGTCTCCTCTTTCGACGTAGCTGCCTACCTCCGCCGCGGTGGTCTGACGAACGACGACATCAGGCTGGCACGAAGCCGCCTCGTCGGCTGAGCTCCGCCCGAATTGGCCAACAGGATCGCTGAAGCTTCCGAAGCCTGCGGGTGACCTGGATGCCTTCATGTCGACGACGTTCGTCGACGCACTGCGTGACTGCCTCAAGTCGGGTGGCTGGGCGGCGAAGGAGAACAAGCGCGAGGAGGGTGGCACCTTTCTGGTCGGTGTGAAGGGTCAGCTGTTCGCGGTCTACGACGACTATCAGGTCGCCAAGGCTGCCGACGGATTCGCCGCCGTGGGGTGCGGCGACCAGATCGCTCTCGGCGCGCTGTTCGCCGCTGACGGGGGCCCGTGTCTCGCCGCGGCGCCGTGTGCTCGGCGCTCTCGCGGCCGCCGAACGTTTCAGCGCCGGCGTCAGAGGCCCCTTCGTCTGCCTCGAGATCTCCGGAAATTGAAGGCGGGAGACGGCGGCCGTCGAGGTGAGTCGAGCGGGTGGGCGGCGCGGAGGACGAGGACGCGGGTGTCCCGGTCCCGCGTTGCCGAATGTGGCGCCTTGACCAGGTGTGTGACGCCGAGGCTAGCCGGCGGAAACGAACCGAGTGCCGGGCGTAAACCCCGGCGAAACAGGTGCGGGCGAGCATTACCGGTGTGAGCCGCCCCGACTCCACCGCGACGCGGCCGGGCTCGGAGAAGAGGCCGACGTTGGCCATTCCTCCAACCCGACCGAGGCGGCTGTGCGCCGCGGCCCGGGGCTGGCCGGCGCCGTTCCAGGAGGCGGTGACGGACTCCTGTAGACGGGCGTCGACGATGCGTCGCACCCCTCACTCGCCCCCGACGAAGGAGATCTCTGATGCGGTCGGCACCCCGGTTTCTGCAGGGCATCTACAAATTCGAGGGTAAGGGGTTGGAGCAGCCGTTTCTGCTGGACGTCCTGCTCACATACACGGTCCCGGACGCGACGGTGACTCAGCCGGTGTACTTCCGGGCCGGGAACGCCTCGCACGAGCTGATCTGCGTGATCCTCATGCGGGACGGCTCGCCGATGCGATACTTCCCGATCGCCGCGAAGGGTGATGTCCACGTACCGCTGCGGGTGGTCGAGGACCTGGAGCCGGGGACGGCGATCGAGTTGCACGTGGCCGCCCCGGTCGGGGTCGCCGGCGCCGTGGTCGTCGACCTCGGCCTCGTCGAGGTCTGAGATGGCGAAGAAGCTGGTGGTGATCGGCAACGGGATGGCCGGCGCCCGGACCGTCGAGGAGATCCTGGACCGCGGCGGCGGCGACCTGTTCGACATCACGATGTTCGGTGCCGAGCCGTACGGGAACTACAACCGAATCCTGCTGTCCAACGTGCTCAGCGGCGCCGAGGACGAGTCCGGGATCTTCCTGAACGACATGGACTGGTACGCCGCGAACCGCATCGACCTGCACGCCGGCGTACCGGTGACCCGCATCGACCGGTTCGCCCGGACGGTGGTCGACGAGCTCGGCCGGACCACTCCCTACGACAAGCTGATCATCGCCACCGGCAGCGACGCGTTCGTGCCGAGAATCGCCGGCCTGCACCGGCCCGGCCGGGGGTACCACCAGGGCGTCTTCACCTTCCGAACGATCGACGACACCCGGGGCATGATCCGGTACGCCCGGGAGCACCAGCGCGCGGTCGTGATCGGCGGCGGCCTGCTCGGCCTGGAGGCGGCCCGGGGCCTGCAGTCGCACCTGCCCCACGTCACGCTGGTCCACTCGGCCGGCCACCTGATGAACGCGCAGCTCGACCCGCAGGCCGGAGCGGTCCTGCGCCGATCCGTCGAGGCGCTCGGCATCGAGGTCGTCACCGGCGCCCGCACCACCGAGATCCTCGGCAAGGACGCGGTCGACGGCGTCAAGCTCGCCGACGGCCGGACCATCCCGTGTGACGTCGTGGTGGTGGCGGCCGGCATCCGGCCGAACGCGGCGCTGGCCGAACGCAGCGGCCTGGAGGTGGAGCGCGGCATCGTCGTCGACGACCAGCTGCGCTGCACGGACGAGCCGGACATCTACGCGGTCGGCGAGTGCGCTCAACACCGCGGCGAGACGTACGGGCTGGTCGCCCCGCTTTGGGAGCAGGCGCGGGTGCTGGCCGACCACCTCACCGGCGCGAACTCGGAAGCCGCCTATCACGGCTCGCGCACCGCCACGAAGCTCAAGGTCGCCGGCGTGGACGTGGCCGCGATGGGCCTCAAGGAACCGGACCGGGACGACGACGAGACCGTTGTGTTCGCCGAACGCCGTCGCGGCGTGTACCAGAGCGTGATCATCCGAGATGGGCGGCTGGTCGGCGCGACGCTGCTCGGCGACGTCAGCAAGGCCGGCTATCTCGTCCAGGCGTTCGATCGCGGCTCCCCGCTGCCGGAGGAACGGATCAGGCTGCTCTTCGACCTCGGCGCGCCGGACGCCGAGACCACGACGGCGGAGCTGGCCGACTTGGCGCAGGTCTGCAACTGCAACGGCGTCACCAAGCGGGACATCGTCGACGTCGTACAGGCCGGCGTGCGGACCGTCGGTGGTGTCGCGGATGCCACCCGGGCCGGCAAGGGCTGCGGCTCGTGTCGGACGCTGGTCGCGCAGATCGTCGAGTGGGCGGCCGGCGGCGAGGTCGAGGAGGACGAGTCCGCCTCGTGGTACGTGCCTGGCATCCCGCTGGCGAAGCCCGAGCTGATGACCACGATCCGGAACATGGAGCTGAAGTCGGTCTCCGCCGTCTTCGCCGCGCTCGCTCCCGCCGGCGCCGAGGACGCCCGATCGAAGATGGGCCTCGCTTCGCTGCTACGGATGATGTGGGCCGACGAGTACGTCGACGAGCGTGACGCCCGGTTCATCAACGACCGGGTGCACGCGAACATCCAGCGGGACGGCACGTTCTCGGTGGTCCCGCAGATGAAGGGCGGCGTGACCAGCCCGCACCAGCTGCGCCGGATCGCGGACGTCGCCGAGAAGTACCGCATCCCCATGGTCAAGCTCACCGGAGGCCAGCGGATCGACCTGCTCGGCGTACGGAAGGAGGACCTGCCCGCGGTCTGGGCCGACCTCGACATGCCCAGCGGGCACGCCTACGGCAAGTCGTTCCGGACCGTGAAGACCTGCGTCGGCTCAGACTTCTGCCGCTTCGGGGTCGGCGACTCCACCGCGCTGGGCATCGCGATCGAGCGCCGGTTCCAGGGCCTGGAGAGCCCGGCGAAGCTCAAGCTCGCGGTGACCGGGTGCCCGCGGAACTGCGCCGAGGCGTACGTGAAGGATCTCGGCGTCGTCGCCATCGACGGCGGCCGCTGGGAGATCTACGTCGGCGGGGCGGCCGGTGCACACGTACGCAAGGGCGACCTGCTCGCCACGGTGGACACCTCCGACGAGGTGATCCGGCTGACCGGGCGGTTCCTGCAGTACTACCGCGAACACGCGAACTGGCTGGAACGTACGTACGGGTTCGTGCCGCGGATCGGCATCGAGCGGCTGAGGGAGGTGATCGTCGATGACGTGGACGGGCTCGGCGACGGGCTCGATGAACGGATGCGGGCGTCGATCGCCGCCTATCGAGACCCGTGGCAAGAGGGTGCCTCGCTGGCCACACCCGGGCAGTTCCGCACGTCGCTGCCGCTGATCCCGCTGCCCAGCGTGCCGGCGACCACGCCAGGCATCCCCGCGCCCTGACCCCTTTGCCGAGTTCCAGCGGGCGCGGACGTCTTTAGTTGTCGGTGCGAAGGCGTCCGCCGGTAAATCGGTTGGCCCGCGGACAACCCGCCCCTACTGTTCTTCTCACCGGCGGGACATCCAACCTACCGGCACGACGACCCCGCGGGAGGCTGGAGATGCGACGAGAGACCAGGCCCGTCCGGCCGGAACGGCAGCGATAGCACGGCAGCGAGCCGCAGCGAACGCGCCGCCTTCCCGCTTCCGGGAGGCGGCATTTTTCATGAGGGCTGTTGGAGTAGCGGTTAACTCGCCTGACTCTCGATCAGGAGATCACGGGTTCGAATCCCGTACGGCCTACGACCCATTCTGTGGAATGGTTCATGCCCCCGTAGCTCAGTAGGACAGAGCGGCCGAACTCAAGCGGTGTCACGGCGGGAGAGTTGCGGATGCACCGGGACCGGGCCGGTGGTGTAGCAGACCACGGGACAGGGAACCTCAGCCCCGGCAGGGAAACGCGTTGCCTCACCGTCGACTAGTGCCTAGACGAGCCCTCTCCTACGGCCGACGGGGCCGCTCGGTCACTTCTTATGGGCCTTCTTCGGCCGCTGGGCCTTGGCCGCCTTTGCCGGGCCGGCCGGGGCCGGCTTCGCCTTCCGCGGCGGCTCGGCCGCTGCCTTCTGCGGCTTGCCCGCCGCCGGAGCGGGCCCTCGCACGGACACCGGCCGTACGGCGCGCGAGGACGAGGACGGGCTCGGCGCCGGCGCGCTGGTGGTCACGCGAGCGGAGGGCTCCGCGACCGTCTCAGCCGTGACCGGCTTCGCTGGAGGGTCACCGGCCCACCAGGCGCCACCGGCGATCAGCGCCGCGGCGGCCACGCCAGCGGCGATCAGCAGCGTCCGGTGGCGCGGCCGGCGGGTCACCGAGGGCAGCGCCACCGTCGGGGCGGTCACGCTGCGTAGCAGGGCGAAGGACGGCAGGCCGGCGACCTCCCCGAGCACCTCCGATACCTCGATCGCACTGGGCCGGTCGGCGGGTCGTTTCGCCAGACAGCGCGACACGAGCCGGGCGACCACGGGCGGGAGACCGGGGATCGCCGGCAACGCCGCCGGTTTCGCGTACACGTGCGCTTTGACCATCTGGGTGACGGTCGACGCTTCCCACGGCATCTGCCCGGCCAGCGCCAGATACATCAGCAGGCCGAGGGCGTACACGTCGGTCGCCGGCTGGACCGGGCCACCCTCGATACGCTCCGGCGCGAGATAGGCCGGGGTGCCCAGGAGCTGGCCGTCGGCGCCGTCCAGCGCGCCGATCGCAGCCGAGATACCGAAGTCGACCAGCTTCACCCCCGCGCTGGTCACCATGACGTTCGCGGGTTTGACGTCGCGGTGCACGATGCCGTCGGCGTGAGCCGCGGCCAGGGCAGCAGCGACCTGGGCGCCGACCAGCGTCGCGACTTTCCACGGGAGCCTGCCGCCGGTCAGCATGTCGGCAAGGGTCCGGCCGTCCGCAAGCTCCATCACGACGTACGACAGCGCGCAGCCCGCGTCGGTGAACTCGCCGTAGTCGTATACGGCGACGACATTCGCGTGCCGCAGCCGCGCCGCAGCCCGCGCCTCGTCACGGATCAATCGCCGCTGCTGGGGGTCGCCAGCCAGGCGGGCGGACAGCACCTTGACCGCCACCTCGCGGCCCAGCACGTCATCGTCGGCCCGCCAGACGACCGACATCCCGCCCCGGCCGAGTTGCTCCCGGAGCCGGTAGCGCCCGGCGATCACTTGTCCGCTTTCCACGGACGCATTCGGTGCCCCCGGTCGCCGGGGACGAAACCTATCGCCCCGGCGAGCGCGTTGCCGGGGCAGCCGGGCCAGGGCTCAGGAACCAGCGTCAGCTGACGAGGCGATTCAGCAAGTCAGCGCCACCCGGGACTGGCCCTGCCGCTGCCGCATCGAACCCGGGCTAGTTGACTACTCTTCGTCCGGCTCGGCGACGGCGGTGACGCCATCCACGCCGGCGAACTCGACCTGACACTCGCGCCGCTGATCTCGGCCTGGGGACGCCGTCCAGCCGAGCACCCACCGGCCCGCCCCTGACCTGCCCCGCGCCTACCTGCGGGCACGTCGCGGCGCCGGAGTTCAGCCACCCGGTCGCCCGATCCGGGAGATCGCTGTCGGGCAGCATCGCCAGGCGGCCGCGGTAGGCGCGCAGCGCGGTGCCGGAACTTGCCGTCTTGCCGATGAGCTGCCCGGCGTCGAGCAGCGCGATCAGCTCGCGGAGCACCTCGAGTTCGAAAGTGAGTCGGCGTTCGGTGGCGATCGCGGCTCGTGCGGCTACCGCTTCCCGATTCGCCTGCCGGCCGATCGCGATCGCACGGCCAACGAGGACGAGTGAGGCCACACCGACGAGCAGGCCAGAGGCTACCGCGGGCGCAAGGCCCTCGCCGCCCGCGACCTCGCCGTCGAGGCCGAACAGCAGACCCGGGACCAGGCCGGTCATGACGTCGACGACGCGAACCGGCGCGCCGCCGACGCCGAACACCGCCGCGGGCAGGCCGAAGGCGTCGCCGCCGAACAAGGCCGCGCCCTGCAGGCCGGGACCGACCGGCGCCAAGACGCCGAGCACTACCTGGTCGCCGCGCTCGCGGGCGGCGGATCCACCGCCCGCGACGACCGAGCCGACGATGAGTATCGCGACCGCGCCCGCGGCGGGCACCACCCGCGACGACGCTGACCGCCGCTAGCGCCTGAAACCGGCGCGGCTAGAGACCGGAGAGCGCCTCGGGGATCGGGGTATCGCCGGTGAAGATCTCGAACGTCTTGCCGATCGTGGCCGGCGTCGCCAGCACCGCGGCGAGGACCGCGGCCACGTCGTCGCGGGGTACCGATCCACGGTTGCCCAGCTCGGTTGCGACCCGTACCAGCCCGGTGCCCGGGTCGTCGGTGAGCGAGCCCGGCCGCACGATCGTGAAGTCCAGGCCGCTGGCCCGTACGTAGTCGTCGGCCTCCGCCTTGGCCCGCAGGTACGGGCGCATCGACTCGTCCGCCGCCTCCGGGCGGTCCGCGCCGATCGACGAGACCATCACGTACCGGCGTACCCCCGTCGAGCGGGCCGCGTCGGCCAGCTTGACCGCGCCGCCCAGGTCGACCGTGCGCTTGCGGGCGGGCCCGCTGCCCGGTCCGGCGCCGGCCGCGAACACCACGGCGTCCGCACCCTTCACGTACGCGTCCAGCGTCTCGTCGTTATCGAGATCGCCGATCACCGGGACCGCACCGACCGCGGTGAGGTCGGCGGCCTGGCTGGGCGAGCGGATCAGTCCGCGTGCGGTGTGGCCCTGTTCCGCGAGGAGCCTGAGCAGGCGGAGCGCGATCCGGCCGTGTCCGCCGGCGACAAGAACGTCCATGCTCTAGTTCTACTCGCCGTTCTACCCCGCCGGGGCCGGCACCGGCTCGAAGGCGACGTCGGTGACGTCGGCCGCCACATCGGTGAAGTCGGTGCCGTAGGCCATGGGCTCAACGATCCGGAGCACCAGGCAGAACGGCCCGGTCGGCGCGGAACTGGCGCTCCAGCTGCCGGTGCCGACACCAGGGCCTCGATGGCGGTGGCGTGCGCGGGCTGGTCGGGGTCGCCGTCGCCGGGATCCACGCCGCACTGTCCGCCGGAGCCTTGACCGCTGAAGCCGTCGCGATCGAGGCCCGAAAGGCCTCCCAGACCGAGCCAGTCCCGGACACACCACGACCGGCACCCACACCAGTCACGTCGCTGACCCTGCGACGCCTGGCGAACCTGCCGCCAGACACCCGCCCGATCTGTCGTGGGTGCTCCGTGGGCGCTCGGCTGGCCCGCGATCTGGCGGCGGGCCGGGTCGTCGAGCGACCCACCGTGGTCGCCGAGCGCTTCCTCGGCCGCGATCCCGCTGGAGCCACGACGGCGGTACGTCAGAAGCAGGTGAGCCGGGCCGCGGCCCAGTCACCGTGGTCGCTGCCGACACCGTTGCCGCCGTCGGTGACCCGCAGCTCCATCCGCCGGCCGCCGGTGAGGTCGACGTCCATTCGTTCAGCCCCGCCGGCCCCGGTGAGGATCGTGCTCTGCGCCTTGCGTACCCCGTCGACCCAGACCTCGAAGCCGACCGAGCCGGACGCTTCGTCGTCGACGCCCACATCGGACCGGAAGCGGGTGCAGTCTCCGCCCAGCTCCACCAGCACGTTGGACACGGCGTGCACGCCGAGGCCCTTGCCGTAGGTGACGCCGGCGATGGTCAGCGTGCGACCGTCGGTGGCTCCCTGCTCGCCGTTGCTGCGGTCCTTCTCGACCGGGCCCCAGCCGTTCGCCTGCTGCACATACGGCCGGTCGCTGAGCCATTCCCAGCCGGCCGGCAGCGGCGCCTGGGTGGTCGTGGTGGCGGCGACCGTGGTGGTGAAGCCGGATGCCGTGCTGGAGGTGACGGAGGCGGTCAGGTCGTAGCTGCCGAAGTCCGTGCCGGCCGGGGCGATGACGGTGAACGCCGTCGTCTCCGGGCTGCCCGTGGCGACGTCGCCGAGGTCGGCCTGAGCCGGGGTCACCGTCCAGCCCTCCGGCGCGGCGAGCCGGACGGTGGCCGCGCGCAGCCCTCCGGCGCACCGGGCCGACACCTTGATCTCCACGGTCTCTCCCGTGCCGGCCACGATCTGACCGTCGGTGGTCGCGGTGACGTCCGGCGGGCAGGGCGCCGCCACGTCGGAGTCCGGCACGCCGCCGACGGCGACCTCGGCCCGGGTCAATGGGCGCAGCACCAGCTCGTGGGAGTACGGCCTGGTCGGCGAGAGGCTGAACGGGTCGAGTACCGAGTTCGGCGTCTCACCCATGCCGGTCTCTCCGGCCTCCGCGTGCAGGGTCACCCAGCCGTTGTTGTGGACCAGTGGCAGCTGGTGGTCGTACTCGGCCCGGTCCAGGTCATCGTAGGGTGTGACGCTGACGTCCCTCATGCCGCCGACGAGCAGCCCGGAACGTCCGTCGTTGAGCGACGCCCACCGGGTGTCGGTGTGGTTGCCGTACGCCTGCGGACGGGAGTAGCGGACGTACTCCCCGTCGACGGTGCTGCGGTAGACGCCCATCGGTGCACCGCTACGCCGGTCGTTGTACGACTCGTGCGGGCCGCGGCCGTAGAACGCGAACCGTTGCATCTCGTCCGGCAGCCGCAGTTGGACGCCGATCCGGGGCAGGTAGGGCAGGGAGCCGACGCGGCTGCCCCTCGGGACCACGTCCTGCTTCAGCGTGACGGTGCCCCGCCGGTCGATGCGGTACCGCATCGACTGATCGAAGGAGAGCAGGGCGGCGGTGCCGGCCCCGGCGACGGTGCTGCGTACCTCCACCACGACGGCGTCCGATTCGGTGCTGATCCGCACGTCGGTGATCGTGGTCTGCAGGCGGTCGAGGCCGATGTCGTGCCAGATGCGGCGGTCGTCGGTGCCCCAGTCGTAGGTCTCGTTGCTTGTCGGCGGCCGGTACGCGTCCAGGCGCGGTCCACCCACGAGCAGTTCCCGCCCGTGCGCCTTCATCGAGGCAAGGTCGCCGCTGTCGAAGCGGTACGCCCAGCCGGGGCCGGAGACGGTCAGCACGTCGCCGCGGGTCGTCACGGCGGGCGCGCCGTTGACCGGTGCCGGCAGGATGCCGGGCACCGAGCGACCGCCGACGGAGAACTGGTCGTACCCGGCGATCCACCCGCGCTTCGCCCAGACGGTGTCGGTGGTGGTCTCGGCGCTGATGCTGAGGAACCGCTCCCGGTCGTCCGGGTTGGCCGGCACCCCGCCGAGGTCGAGGTCGACGGCCTGGCCGGGAGCCAGCGTGAGGGGCCGGCTGCCGGAACGGATCGTGCGGGCCTGCTCGATGACCTGGTAGCGCAGCCGGAGCCGGAAGGCGCCGGCCTGCTGCTCGTTGTGTACCCGGATCCTGCCGTTCACGGCGTCCACGACGGTGAACCGGATCGGCGCCTGTGCCCACGCCATCTCCCGGACCTCCGGCTGCAGGTACCGATCGGAGCCGACGAGGCCGTCGGTGCCCGACAGGCTGATACCGAGGCTGAGGAAGTCGCCCTTGCGCTGGAACGTGTCGAAGTTCAGCGCGAGGACGGCCTGCCCGGTGGGGTCGCCGGCGAGCTGGGCCGGGGTCAGCGCGGCGGCGTAGACGCGGGCGTCGTCGATCAGCCCCCGTGCCAGCCGGACGCTCCACAGGTCGTTGTCCCGCTGGGTCTCCGCGTTGTGGCCGAGGTTGACCTCGAACAGGCCGGGATCGACCGCCCCGGTGCGCGGCGTGGTCGCCGCCTCCCGGCCGTCTATGTACAGCCGCAGCGCCGCACCGTCGTAGACGCCGGAGACCCGGTGCCAGTTGCCGTACCAGTCGGGCGGCACGTCGGCGGACGCGGTGGCCCACCCGCCGGCGTCGACGCCGAACTCCAGCGTGTCGCGGTCGCGCATCTGCAGCCCGTACCCCTGGCCCTTGGTGAGGATCGGGAAGCTGCCGGCCCATTCTCCCGGCTTGACCCAGCTGTCGAGGGTCAGCGGACCGGTGAGGTCGAGCCGGCGGTCGCGGAAGACGTCGACGAAGTCGTCCAGGCTGGAGAGGTCGACCGCCTGGCCGCGCCGGCCGGGGGCCGCGGTGGCCTTGCCGACCAGGAACGTCTGGATCCTGTTCTTCGACGAGTCCGGCGTGAACACCAGCGGCTGGCGCAGGTTCTGCTCGGCCCAGTCCCAGATGAAGCCGCCCTGCATCTGCGGGTTGCGCCGGGCGAGTGCCCAGAACTGGTCGAAGTTGCCGAGCCCGTTGCCCATCGCGTGTGCGTACTCGCCCATCACGATCGGCTTGGCGGAGTTGTTCGTGCGGGCGGCCAGGCGCGCCGGCGTGTTGTAGCGGGGGCCATCCACATCGGCGAAAGGTGCATCACCGTCCGGGCTGTTCGACTGGTGGTACAGCAGCCTGGTCGGCTCGTTGGCGTCGGCCCACGCGGCCATCGCGTAGTGCGCGGTGCCGAGGCCGGCCTCGTTGCCGGTGTCCCACATGAGCACGCTGGGGTGGTTCTTGTCCCGGGCGACCATCGCCTGGAAGCGGTCGGCGAACGCGGCCTGCCACTCCGGCTTGGCGGCGAGGCAGGCCGAGGGGCAGCTCTCGTGGGCGTGGGTCTCGATGTCCACCTCGTCGTCGATCCACAGCCCGTGCTTGTCGGCGAGCTTGTAGAGGTACGGATCCGACGGGTAGTGCGAGGTCCGTACCGCGTTGAGGTGCAGCCTTTTCATTCCGAAGACGTCGTCGCGCTGGCGCTGACGGGTGTTGTACCGCCCGGTGTCCGGATCGGTCTCGGCCCGGTTGGTGCCCTTGACCATGATGCGTCCGCCGTTGACGAGGATCTGCTTGTCGCGTACCTCGATCTCGCGGAAGCCGATCGCCTGCGCGGTGATGTGCAGGGACCGGCCGTCCGGCCCGACCAGCTCCAGCACCAGCGAGTACAGGTTCGGCTCCTCGGCGCTCCACTTCGCCGGGTCGGCGACCCGGCCGGTGAGGGTGACCTGTGTGCTGGTGCCGTCGGCGGTCAGGTCGACGGGGGCCGTCAGGGTCGTCACGATCCTCTTCCCGGCGTCGCGCAGCGTCCCCCGAACGACGTAGCGGCCGGGAACACCGCGGGCACTGCGTGCCACGTCGACCCGGGCCCGCAGGATGGCGTCGCGGTGGTCCGCATCAAGATCGGTCGTGATGTACGCGTCCTGCAGGCGGGTCTGCCCGGTGCGGTAGAGCGAGACGCTGCGGAAGATGCCGCTGAACCGCCACTGGTCGTAGTCCTCCAGGTAGGCGCCGGATCCCCAGCGATGCACCTGCACGGCGATCTGGTTGCGGCCGGGATGCAGCCGCTCCGTGACGTCGAACTCGGCCGGCGTGTAGCCGCCCTGGTCGTATCCGACGTAGCCGCCGTTGACCCAGACCAGGTAGCCACTGGTGACACCCTCGAAGCGCAGGAACACCCGGTCGCCGTCCCACTGCGGGGACAGATCGAAGGTGCGCAGGTACGCCCCGGTCGGGTTGACGTCGCGCGGCACGTTCGGCGGGCTGTCCGGCGAGATCTCCTCGGGGATGTTGCGGAACATCGGATGGTCGATGAAGTCCGACTGCCAGGTGTGCGGGACCTTGGCCGTCGGCCAGGACGAGGCGTCGAAGCCGGCCGCGTGAAAGGCCGGAGGCACGTCGTCAGGTCGATTGAATATCTTCAGCTTCCAGTCGCCGTCGAGAGGCGCCACGTTGGGATTGCGGGCACTGTGTTCGGACACGTCGGCGATCGCGGCCGCCGCGCCGGCGTAAGGCCGCAGGTCGGAGTGCGGCGGCTGCTGACCCTCGCCGGTCAGCTGCGGATTCTCCAGGTACCGGTAGACGTCCTCGCTGGTCTTCGGTCCACCGGTCGGATCAACCGCCCTACTGAGCGCCGCCCGGGCCGTCGCGGCGGCTGCGGTCGCGGCGCGCATCTCCGCCCGGGACGGCTCGGCGGCGACGCCACCGGCCGGTGCGGCGACCGCAGGCGGGCCGAACATGGCGCCGGCAAGGACAAGGGCCAAGAACGTACGGCGCATCGGGCCGCTCCTGTTGGTCAGGCACATCGGTAGCACGGCGCATATCGCAAGCACAGGCCGGACCGGTCGAGAGGACACATTCAATCCAGGTGTGTCTATGTTTGCTTGCTTGGCATTTCGTGTCAACGTGTGTGTTCGGTGGTTCTACGACCCGGCCGCACCGGGCGATCTTCGGGAGTACCGCACGGTGCTGGGGGTGATCCAGGCGTCACCCGAGGCACCCTTCAGCGCGCGCACAGCCGCCGGCGCGAATGATGCGGGCATGACCACGGTGCTGCAACGCCCGACCGTACTGCTGCTCGCGGTCTCGCGGCCGTGGTTCTGGCCGGTCTCATGGGTGCCCGCATACCTCGGCACCGTCCTGGCCGGACACGCCTGGCTGCCGAGTCGGGCCGACGCGCCGCGGGCCGCGGCGGCGCTGCTCGTCCTCGGCCCGCTGATCTGGGGTGCCGTCCTCGCCCAGAACGACCTCCACGACCTGCCCAGCGACCGGATGAACCCGCGCAAGGCCACCGCACCCCTGGTCACCGGCGCGGTCTCGGCCCACCGTCTGCGCATCTGGTACGCGCTGCTCGCACTCGCCAGCGTCGCCGTCGCCCTGTTCGTGGGGCCGCTGTTCGTGCTCGGCGTCGCCGGGGTGCTGGTGCTCGGCTGGGCGTACAGCGTGCCGCCGCTGCGGCTGAAGACCCGGCCGGGCTGGGACGTCGCGGTGAACGCGCTGGTGGTCGGCGTGGTGTCGCCGGCGGCGGGCTGGGCGATCACCCGGCCGCCGTGGGGGTTCCCGTGGCAGTTCGCGCTGATCGGCGTCCTGTTCGCCGCCGCGCTCTACGTGCCGACGACGGTGACCGACCTCGCCGCCGACCGCGATGCCGGTTACACCACGTTCGCGGTCCGCTACGGCCACCGGCTCGCGCACCGCATCGGGGTCGCGCTGTGGGGCTGCGCGCTGGCCGTCTCGATCGTGTGCGCCGCGCTCGACGTGCTGGTGCCCCGGTCGACGCTCACGGCGCAGCTGGTCATGGCGCCGGTGCTACTGGCCGCGTACGCGATGCTCACCCGCCGCCCGACGATCGCCAGGCTGGCCGTGGTCTCGGTGCTCTTCGGGGTGCCGACCGTCGGCTTCGCGCTCGCCTACATCGGGTGAGGCCCGTTATCTGTTCGTTATGTAGTAGGTGAAATCGGCGGGGCGTGCGGCGCGTGTCCGGGGCATACCAGCACCACCCCTCGAAGGAGACACCACACATGCGATCGTTCGTCCTCGGAGCCGCCGGCCTCGCCACCGCCGCCACGCTGTCCGCCTGCACCACCACCGCTGCCCCGCAGGCCGCACCCTCCGCGACCGCTGCCCGCCCGCCGGCGGCCGGGGCGGCGAAGCTGGGCGGCACCGCCGCCGGCAGCGGCGAGTCGCCGGCGCCGACCGCGGCGGAGAAGTCGGGCGGGACCACCGCCGCGGGCAGGGCGAGGCCCGCGGTCTCGGATCTGAGCGAGCTCGAGCGACTCGGCATCGACCTGAACGAGGGCGTGCTCATCGACGTCGCGGACGACGGCGTGGACCGCTACCTGCAGGTCGGCCGCGGCGGCGTCGACTTCACCGGCACCACCCGGACCGACTCGACCATGATGTCGCTCAAGGCCGCGCCGGTACGCGAGAAGAACCGGGTGCTGATCCAGCCGCCGTTCTGGAACGAGGAGGTCGGCGCGGGCCACTGCGTCGCGGACACCTCCGGCGCCGCGCTGCGGCTCGAGGCCTGTCGCAGCGGCCGGGCCGCGCAGGTGTGGACGATCGTCCCGGCCGGCGACTCCGGCCAGTTCGAATTGCATGGAAAGTACGGCGTCATCCGCGTCGAGGACGGGAAGATCACCACGGGGGGATCGGGCCGCACCGGCCTGCAGACCATCCCGTTCGCGAGCTGAGCCTCGCCCGCCGAAGACGGAGCCCGTCCATCCATGCGCGACGCCGAGGACTTCGACACCTTCTACGCGACGTCCTCACGTCGCGTACTCGCGCACGTCGCGATGATGGTGGGCAGCCGCGCCGAGGCCGAGGACTCCGTGGCCGAGGCGTACCTGCGCGCCTGGAACCGCTGGCACCGGATCAGCCGGTACGACAACCCCGAGGCCTGGGTGCGCCAGGTCGCCTACCGGCACGCGGTGAGCGCATGGCGTAAGGCCGTCAACCGGCTGTACGCGCACCGGCGCGACGCCGGCGACGGGCACGTCGAGGCGCTGAGCCCGGACCACGTCGCGATCGTCGCGGCGCTGCGCCGGATCCCCGCGGACCAGCGCCGGGTGATCGTCCTGCATCATCTCGTGGGGCTGAGCGTCGCCGAGATCAATGTCGAGACCGGCGTACCGGCCGGCACCGTCACCACCTGGCTGGCCCGCGGGCGCCGGGCCATGGCCGCCCATCTGTCCGACTACGAGACGGACCGGGAGGACCGCGATGTCTGACGATCGCATCCAGCAGGGCCTCGACGCATACGCCGACCACCTGCAGCGCACCGCCGGCCTGGCGCCGGCCGGAGAGGTCCGCCGCCGCGCCGCCCGGCGCCGGCGCAATCGGGCGGCCGGCGCCGCGTTCGCCGCCGTGCTGATCTCGGCGGTCGGCATCGGCACGGCCCTGGCCCGCGACCCCGGCGGGCCGCCGACCCCGGCCGCCTCGGGCACCCCCGGCCCGTCCGCCTCCGCGCCGCCGTCCACCTCCGCATCCGCGCCGCCGAAGCGCGGCACCAAGTCGTCGAACGTGAGCCAGCTGCGCGAGCTCGGCGTCGACCTGGAGACCGGGGTCCTGATCGACGTCGCCGACGACGGCGTGGACCTGTGGATGCAGGTCGGCCCGGGCGACGTGGTCGACTTCACCGGCGCGGCCAAGGACGCGTCCACCGAGATGTCGCTCGTGCCCGCGCCGGTGACAGCTCGCAACCGGGTGGTGATCGCCCCGCCGGCGCGGCCCGGTTCCTGCGTCACCGACACGCCGCAGGCGCCGCTGGTCCTGCAGCCGTGCCGCGACGGCGACCCCGCGCAGACCTGGGGGGTGGTGCCGGCCGGTGACTCCGGCCAGTTCCAGCTACAGGGGCAATTCGGCATCCTGACCGTCGACCAGGGACTGGTCGACGCCGACCAGAGCGGCCGCACCGGCCTGCAGACCATCCCCTTCAACCGCTGACGCCGCGACGATTTCGTTCTTCGCCAGGCTGTAGTCGACCTGTGCTTTCGGACGAGCACGGCTCAGCGATCGCGCACCTGGTCGAGCCGGCCGGCCCTCCGCATCGTGTGACGGCTGGGGTGCCGGATCCCGGACGTCGCGACGATCAGGTCGCGGCGCCGGTCGCCGCGGCGTACTGCCGCAGGTATTCCGCGCGGACGCTCTGCAGGTAGGCCCGCGCCTGCGCCGGGTCGTCCGCCGACGCGGCGAAGCTCTCCCGGATCGCCCGGGCCACGGCGGGGTCGTCGGCGCCGGCGATCGCCCGGTCGAGGACCCCCAGATAGGTGCCGTGGTAGTCGGGGTGGTCAGCGGTCACGAAGACCACCTCCGCGACTCCCTCCTCGGTCGACTGGTCGCCGAAGTAGGAGCTGAGGAAGTCCCGCAACTCGTCTGCACTCACGTGGTCGCTCCGAGGTTAGAAGGGAAACGCGGTCTGGATGACGTAGCCGCCGTTGCCGTCGGACTTGAGCACCACCCGGACGTTCTCCAGCAAGCCCTGAATGGCGTCGGCGCCGCCGGAGGCGTTCTTGGTGAAGCCGGTGCCCAGGTTACCGAGGCCCGGTGCGTGGTCGAACGACTTGTTCGCGCCGGCCGGCGGGTTCGTCGCCAGCCAGGCCTGGATCTCCGCTGCCTTGGCGTCGATCGTGTCCGCGATCGACTGCTCCATCCGCGCCCGGTCGGTGAACTTGGTCGCCTTGCTCTTGCCCTTGACGACGACCTGGTTGCGGATGTCGGTGAGCGAGACGTCGGGGCCGTGCTCGCTGAGCGGATGCGCCGGCGGCCCGAGCTGCCCGTTCGCCTTGGTCACCCGGGTGCCCTCGGTGGCGCTCAGGCCGCCCGGCTGTGCGAGCCGCGACTGTGGCGGGTTCATGGTGAACCCGCCGACCGGGAACTCGGCGATCTGGCTCGGCGACGGCCCGCCGGCCGGATCCCGCGGGAAGATGTACTTCGGCAGCTGGGTCTGCGGCCCGCCGCCGGCGTGCGCCTGCGGCTGGCCCGGCGTGACCGGCTGCGGCGCGACCACCGACCGGATCGTCGGCGTGCCCGCCGGGACCTCCAGGACGCGGACCACGTCGACCGGGTTGCCGGGTGATCCGACGGCGCCGCCGCTGGGCCAGTCGGTCGGCAGGGCGGAGGTCTCGCGAATGTACGCCGAGCCACGGGCCGCGAGCTGCTGCGCGTACGCCATGGCCTCGGCCTGCGTGGCGAAGAGGTGATCGACCCAGGAGCCCGGGGGGCCGACCCGCACCGCGTACGTGGGCTGGGTGGTGACCTCGAAGACGCCCTCCGGCGCGTACTCGCCGCCCTTGACCTGTCCCAGCTCGCCGCGGTACGGCCCGCCGTTCGGATGCGCCGGGTCGAAGGCGCCCTGCTGCGGATCGACCTCGAGCTGCCCCGGCTTGTCCAGCTTCGCGCCGGTCGGCCGCAGCTGCCCGGTGGCCGGGTCGATCTCGATGCCGAGCGCCCGCTGCACGTTCGGGTCGTTCCAGTCCACGTCGGTCCGCCGCGGCGCGGGTGCCGCCCCGGCGCCGACGTTGACGGTCGCGCCGCCGACGCCGCGGACCGCGCCGCCGAAGGACTCGCCCAGGCCCATCGACCGGCCCTGGACGCCCTGTACCGACTTCAGCCCGCCCGCGCCGCGCATGCCCAGCCCCACCGCCACCGAGGAGACCACCGCCATGCCCAGCGCCTCCCAACTGAACTGGCCCGTGGCGACCACGTTGATGACCGTCTCGGTGACCACGTTGAGCGCCGTGTCCGCGACGAACTGCCGGAACGCCGTGTTCACGACGGTGGTGCCGGCCTGCGCGGCGGCGGTGAAGTAGGCGCCGAAGCCGCCACCCACCGCGCCGCCGATCCCGCCGACCAGCGCCGCGCGGGCGACGCCCTCGGAGAGCGGCCGGCTCTGCTCCCAGTTGTTGATGACCTGGATGGTCGCGCCGGTCGCCGCGCCGACGATCGCGCCGGCGATGACGCCCGTGGCGATCGCGCCGGTGCCCAGCGCCGCGCCGACCGCGCCGATCACGAACGGGCCGGCGACCAGGGCGACCGCGACAACTACGGCGACGATCAGGGCCCACTTGACGATCTTCTTCCACCGCGGCGGCACCCTCGCCGCGTTCTCCTCCGCCCGGGTACGGATCTCGCCGGGCATCCTCGCCAGTGCACCGTGCAGGCCGTGATCCAGCCCCGCGGCGCTCTGCGCGAACCCCAGGTCCAGCGAGCGCGCGATGTCCCCGAACGCCTTGTCCACGCCGGCGACCACGTCGCCGTACCCGCTGTCCGCCGCCGCCGTGATCGTCGCGAGGCCGCTGGCGTGCTGCTGCTCGACCGACCCGAGGGCGTCCTCGCCGGCGCCGGCCACGTCGCGTACCGTGCCGTCGAGGTCGGCGCCGCCGGACGTGGCCGCGTCGAGCCCCTGCTGCGTCGACGCGCCGATGCCGGTGACCACCGTCTGCCCCGCCTGCGCCAGCTGCTCGACACCCGCCGCCCGGGCCTGGACGACCTGCGCCTCGAAGACGGCCAGCCCGGCGTCCATCTGGGTGGTGGCCTCCGCCAGGCCCGCGCTCAGCGCGCCCCGGTCCGGCGCCGGCGCACCCTGCAGGACGGCGGACACCTGCGCGCCGATCGCGAGCAGACCCTGCACGGCCTCGCCGAACCGCTGCGCGGTCGCCGAGACCAGCAGGGCCGCCTGATGCTCGACCTCGGCGGCCTGCGCCTGCGCAGCGGAGAGGATGTTCGCGGCCAGGGCGGTCTCGAGCCCGCCGAGCATCGACTGCCCGCCGGTGCGGCCCTCGGCAATCGCGGCGGTCAGCGCCGCGTACGCGTCGTCGGCCCGCCGCAACGCCTCCGTGTCCGCCTGCTCCACCGTGGCCAGGCCGCTCGCGTGCTGCCGGGTCAGCGCGGTGCGGGCCTGCCCGGCGGTGGCCTGCGCGGCGGCGATGTCGCGAGCGCGTCCCGCCTGTGCCTGGTCGGCCTGCTTGCCGGCCTCGCCGGCCAGACCCGTGGCGTACGCGGCGGACATCTCCCGGGCGGTGTCCCGGCGTGCCTTGGCCCGGTTGTACGTGAGCGGCCCGTCCCAGAAGCCGTCGCTCTCGTCCTTGACCCCGACCATGTACGCCTCGGCCATCTGCGTACCGGTCGCCCGCGCCTCGTCGCCGATCGTCCTGCCGCAGGTCCGGAACAGGGCGTCGCCGGCGGCGTACTTCGCGTCGATCTCCGCCAGGTGCGTGGCCAGCCGCGCGTCGACCACCGCGAGCGAGTTCCGGTACCCGGCCTCCAGCCGCTCGCGGGCGCCGGCGGTCGCGGCGGCCACCGCAGCCCGCGCGGCGTCGCGCCGTGCCGCGACGGCGACGGACGCCCCCACCGCATTGGACTGCGCCGCGGTGACGAGCTGGGCCACGTGCCCGGTGACGGCGAGGGTCCGCTCCTGCGCGGCGGCCCGGATCCGGCCGGTGGCCGCCTCGGCGGTGGCCCGGTACTCCGCGGCGAGGGCGGTGCCGGTCGCGGACAGCGCGGCGGCCCGTGCGCCGATCGAGGCCAGGAACTCCGACACGAGCGCGCCGGCCTCGGCGGCCGCGTCGCCGGCGGCGAAGGTCACCGCGCCTGGTGTGGTCGCGGCGAGCGCCGCCAGGTCGTCGGTGGCCTGCTCGGCCGAGGCCAGCGCGGCGTCGCGCAGCGCCAGGGCGGGGTCCGCCGACACCGCGACGGCGACCGGCGCCGGCACCGCGGGCGCCGGCCCCCGCTCCACACCAGACGGCACCGCGGCGGTTGCGGACACCGGCCGCGCGGCGGCCGCGTCGAGCGACCGCATCGCCGCGGCCCCCTGCTGGTCGACGGCGGCCTCCGGCGGCGTGCCCGACACCCGGTCCGAGGTGGGTGCCTGCACCGGCGTCTCGGTGCGCTGCGCCTCGGCCTCGCCCGGCGGCACGGACATCAGGGCGGCCACCTCGCGGTTTCCGGCACCGCCCTGCAGGGCGAGTAGCACCTCGGGCGGCAGTGGGCCCGCGCCGGGATCACCCGGGCCGAGCAGGCGGGCCAGCGCGGCGTTGCCGACCGGCGGGAGATCCGCGCTCCGCGTGTCACCGATCGCCTGTTCCGATGTGGACGTGGGCGTACGCCTCCGCTCTTGCGACGGCGCCTGCTCGGTCGAGGCCTCGGAGGTGGAGCTCACCCGCTCATTCACATTCAGCAGTGTGGTGCCTACCCGTGCCCGAAGCCACCCGCGCGCGGGTCGTTCGCCTGGCCCGGTACCGAAGCGCCTTCCGCAGGACGCCCGTGCGATGGGTGCTATCCGGCATGTCCATGTTCGGCTCCGCGGGGGTGGGGACTGGCAAGAAGACGGCTCTTACAGCCCCCTGGAGGCAAGGCAGGTCCGGTTCAGTACGGGCGGGGAGTCTGGCGCCTTGCCGGAGGTGCTGCGCTATTCGCGGTGCGGCCGATCGGCTGAGGGGTTCAGTTGATGTAGCAGTCGTTCGATGAATGGTGCCTTGCCCGCTCGGTAGCGCAAGCGATCATGGTCGTCGGCTGCGGCGAGAATCGACTTGATCCGGCCGTATTCGGCGGCGTCGTCGGGGTGGCTTCGCAGGTGATCGCGGAACGCCAGTACGAACTGCCAGTTCTCGGGAGATGCCTCGAATATGTGAAGATGGTGGGTACGCCAGGCGATGTCGGGGAAGCAGAACGACCACTTTCTCGACTGCTCGTCGCTCGGTTCTGGGGCGTGGGTCCAGCCGATGCCGGCAATGGCTCCGACGAAATCACCGATGCGGTAGTCGGCAACCCTGGCAAGCATGTCGATGATCGGCTTCGCAGCCAGGCCCGGTACCGATGTGCTCGACTGGGCCGACAAGCCAAGGCCGCAATGCGGATGCCACTCGCTGCCGCTGCTGTTCGAAGGCGCTGGGCCAGTCTGGATCGTAGGGAAGGATGTGGATAGGGTTCCGGCGTTGTAGATCGGTGCGAGACTGACTGGTCACTCGGTCAGCCTATGGAACCTTCCGCTTCATCCGGGACGGTGTCCGTCGAAACGGGACAAGCCCAATTGACCTCCCTACAGGTGACCGCCGGCCTGAACCGCACGGGCGCTTCGGCGGTGCACGTGGCCGGACTGCGCTGCGTCGGCATCTGGCCGAGCCCTACTGCTCCGCCGGACCCGCCCCGCCACCGATACACCCATCGATCCCTACCGGCTCCCACGCCCTCCCGCCGAGCCCGGACGCCACCAACCCCGACCACTCCGCCAGCCGTACGACCGTCGGTACATCGGCTCGGCGAACGGAGGTGTGAACTGCTGGCCGGCCACGTGCACGGTCACTGGCTGAGCGGCGGCACGCCACTCGCAGGCCCATACCCGGCCGAGCACGTGCACCGGCGGGCGTGTCCCGTCCTCCAGCACGACGGTGGGGGTCGTGTCATCGGGAACCTCGCCGCAGAGCAGCCACCACGTGGAAACGCCACCCCATTCACCACCGCGCCCTTGCGGCTGGATGAATCCGCTCCAGGCCACCCAGTCATCGGCGTTGGCCACATGCACACCGTCGAGTTCGTCGCGGCGCTGAGCGTCGTTGAGTTCGCGCCACGATCCGTCGCTGCGCCACTGCAGCCAATGCCCGATGCCTGGTAGTGCGAGCTCGAGCAGCCCAGAGTCGTCTGCCATGACGTCTCCTTCCGCGGTCCGGCGACGGCGAGACTCCCCGCGATGATTCTCCGCCTCAGCCCTTGGGCGTAACCGCGGGTTGCCACGATCGATCATCGTGGCCCGTCAAAGCGTCAGGATCTCCGGCATCGTCGCGCGGGGCTGACTCACACCAGGACCGGCTGCCCGTTTTGTTGGCGATTGGCGTTGACTCGCCGGGTGTGGCTGGGTGGCTGTGGGTGCGCTTAAGTAGGGATGCTCATTGCGTTGACCTGCGAAAACGGTCAGGATGCCCGGGTGAAAGTCGTGCATTGGTTCGTCGGTAGCTGGCTCTCGCGGATCTACCTGGCCCTGGTCGCAGCCGCGACCGTGTTCGCCTCGGTGCCGTCCCTTGCGCGCTACGCGGAGGACGGATCGGGCTACAGCCACCCCGATATCCTTCCGACCGCGTTGTCCCTGCCGGGGTCGATCTTGCTGTTGACGCTGGTCGGGCGTGCTACGGGTGGTCAGTGGCTCAGCGTTGAGGGCGTCCAGTGGATGTGGGTGGGCTGCGTTGCTGGAGGCGCGCTCATCAACGCTGCGGCAATCACCGGTGTGGTGGCCGTGGCGAGACGGTTGAAAGCGAAACTCGGGTCGCCCTCCTCCGCAGCCGCCGAGCGTTGACCCTTGGACAGGCTGGCTGGTGCGCGGTGATGCCGGCCGGGATGAGTAGCGGTACTCACGCCACTGACCTGCGGGAACGGTCATGATCCGCGGGTGAAAATCGTGCGTTGGTTCGTCGGTTGCTGGCTCTCGCGGATCTACCTGGCGTTGGTCGCAGTCGTGACCGTGGAGGCCGTGGCGTCGATCCTGTCGCGGGACGAGTGGGACTACAGCAAGCACGAACTCGTACCTGCCCTGTTGACCATTCCGGGATACCTGCCGGCCAGCGCGCTGTATGACACGCTGCTGCGGCCACTGTTCGGCGGCGTCGAGTGGTGGCTCGAGTTCGCGAGTTGCGTCACCGTAGGCGCATTGATCAACGCCGCGGCCCTCAACGGTCTCGCGGCCTTGGTGAGACGGCTGAATGCGAGGGCCGAGACGTCCGGCGTGGCCGCTGCCGAGCACAAACCCAAGGTCAGCCAGTCTGAGGCTCGGTAACCGGCTTTCACGGCGGAGGCGCCTCGTCTGACCGCTGGCGCCGGTGTAACTCTGCAGCGGTCGAGCAGGCGAACACCTACAGGCCGTCGAACGTCGGCCGTGCGGTATCAGTGTGGAGATCGCCCGGTGGATGCGGTTCGGCCGAACGGCGGCCACCAGGCCCGAGGTGGCTGATGCTCATGCCCGTTCAGGACCGTTGGCGGACTCATCTACCGGCCCGTGAACGACCGGCCCGCTCTAGGCTCACCTAAATGATCAAGCTGCGGTTCCAGGGCGCCGGGATTGCCGCCGCGACGGCCCGAGGTGGTGCGGCGCTCGCGGTCGGTGCGATGCTCACCCTGGTCGCCGCCGGCTGCGCGGGCCAGGCGGGCGGCACGGGGCCGGCGGGCGCGCAGGCGTCAGAATCGGCCGAGCCCGCGCCGGATCCGCGGCCCTCCAATACACCGCAGATCCACCCCCGCTGGCGCTCCTGCGCCGGCGAACCGTCCATGCAGAATCAGAACGGCGAGAGCTACGACGTGACGCCCCTGCGCCTCGTCGACACCTTCCGCCCGGTCGCCGCCGTCCAGTGCGGGGAAACAACGCAGCACCGGCCCGACGGCGGCACGGACGCGATCGCCATCGAGGACCGCACCGACGACGTGGCAGCCCTCTCTGCCGCGCTGCGCCTGCCCGACGCGCCGCCGCCGTCGCCGGAGCCGTCCGCCGACGAACTGTCACCGGGCACGGCCTGCCCCGCCATCGGTTACGGCCAGCCGCGGCTGGTGCTGCTCGACGCCCAGGGCCGGTGGGTACGCCCCGGCATCCCCCGCGGCAACTGCGGCGAGCCCCTCGCCGAGGTCACGGCCGCCATGGACAAGCTGCGCTGGACGCGAGTCACCACCCGGGTGCTCGGCGAGGTCGAGTCGGCGGAGGCCGCCGCGAGCGGATGCGATCAGGTCGACACCGACATGGTCTGGTTCACCGGCGTCTACCCGTCCCCGCAGGCCGATCTCGCCCCGCTGGCCGACGACACCGCATCGGTACGACTGTGCATCTACCAGGTGAAGGCGAGCGGGCGCGACAGCGAAAAGCCGCAGGGCACCTTCGTCTCCGGCGGCCTGCTGCCGCCCGGCCGGTGGGCCGCCGTCAAGCGAACGCTGCGGACCTCCGGGAAGGCGAAGACCTGCACCACCCCAGCGAACCGGTTCGCCCGGCTGGAAACTCCCCGCGGCGACATCTACGTGGAACTCGACGGCTGCCGGCGCCTCGTCGCCCAGGGCGTCCTCCCCGATGGCGAAACCAACTTCGACGCGCTCCTGCAGGCATCCACGGCCCTGCCCGCTCTGCTCACGAAGCCATAGGCCATGCAGCCCGGTGAGGGCACAGCATCTCCGGCGGCGCCGTCGAGGTCCGCGCGAGCGCTCATCCGGCGTGTTCCTCATCGACTGCGGCCGGCACTTCGGGTGATGGGAGTCGGGGCAGCGTTCGCCCTGGGGTGGTTCGTCCACGGTGACCACACGGCATCACCCGAGTTGCTCACCGGCACGGTGATCTGGTCGAACGATGAAACCCGCAGGATCGTGGTTGAATTCGGCGGCCGCGACGAGGGCACCCGCGAGTACCCTGTCGCGGCGCACCAGTGGACGGATGCTGAGGGGCGGAGCCATCGGCGAGCGCCTGCGGCATGTTCCACCCGGCCAGGGCGTAGCAGCGGAAGAGTTCGGTGGCGGCGGACTGGTCGAGGGTGCCGAGGTTGATGGCAAGGCACATGGCCTCCACCCAGTCGTGCACCACCGAGCCGACCTTCAGGGTTTCGAGGTGTTCGCGCGCCGACCGGTCGCCGTAGCCCTCGGGGTCCGGCCCCAGTCGTCCGAGTACGGCTCCGGGAAGAGTGTCACGCCGGGTGTACAGAACTGGCCGAGCGCGTCTACCGCCTGGGCTACGTCATTGTCGGACAGGTCCACGACGCGGCCACCGGAGACCACCGCTTGGCGCAGGCCTTCCAGGACCGGGAAGGTTTCGGTCTCGACCGCATAGCGGTTGATCTCGGCCCACACATTCGGCTGCGCGGGATGGACCCAGGTGCCACCGAGCTCCATCGGATGCCCGTCATGCTCCGACGTGTAGGTCCTGCCGCCCAGCCGGTCACGCGCCTCGAGCAACACCACGCGTCGTCCGCGCATCGTCAGTTCCCGCGCGGCCGTCACGCAGGCGAACCCGCCGCCGACGATCACGACATCTGTACTTGATTCCGATATGCTCACCTTAGTAATCCTTCGGCCCGGTCGCACCCTTTGCAGCGGTTCATCGTGGCCCGGGCGAACCCCGCCTGCCTCACCCATGGCGAATGAGGTGCGGGCGTACCTGAACGGGCCTCCGGTCGTCCGCACTACCTCACGGGTGCTGCTCGCGACGATGCAGTCCGAGGCGTACCGCGACATGCCAACGTCGACCCCGACCACGATGCTGCTCACCCGGCTGGACGTCGATTGCCGACCAGGGGTCATCCGCTACGGGGGACGCACGCCGGGAACGTCCGGTGGAATGGTTGATCACCGCGGCGGATCTACGTTCGGAGGCCCCGATGAGCAGGAGCGCGAGCCCTGGTGCTGCGCAGGCCGCCTCGGCGGTGCTGATCACGCTCGCGGCTGGGCAGTTCCTCATGACGCTGGACAGCTCGGTGATGAACGTGGCGATCGCGACCGTCGCCGAGGACGTCGGCACCACAATCACCGGCATCCAGACCGCGATCACCCTCTACACCCTGGTGATGGCCATGCTCATGGTGACCGGCGGGAAGATCGGCACGATGATCGGCCGCCGCAGGGCCTTCGCCATCGGCTGCGTGATCTACGGCCTGGGGTCGCTGATCACCGCGATCGCGCCGAACCTGCCGATCCTCATCCTTGGCTGGTCCGGGCTGGAAGGCATCGGCGCCGCCCTCATCCTGCCCGCCATCGTCGCGCTCGTCGCCGGGAACTTCGTCGCCAAGGACCGGCCGAGAGCCTACGGCCTGGTGATGGGCGCCGGCGCCATCGCCGTCGCGGTCGGTCCGCTGATCGGTGGCATCGCCACCACCTACTTCTCCTGGCGTTGGGTGTTCGTCGGCGAGGTCCTGGTCGTGGCCGTCATCCTCGTCCTCGCCCGGCGCATCGCCGACTCACCGCCAGAGGCCAGAACCCGGTTCGACGTGCTCGGCGCCATCCTGATCGCCGTCGGCCTCGGGCTGGCGGTCTTCGGCGTCCTGCGCTCGTCGGAGTGGGGGTGGGTGACCCCGAAGCCGGACGCGCCGTCGTGGTTCGGCGTCTCACCGACCATGTGGCTGATCCTCGCCGGCATGCTCGTCACCTGGATCTTCCTCGGGTGGGAGAGACGCCTGGAGGCACGAGGCCGGGAACCGCTTGTCAACCCAGAGCTGTTCAGCTACCACCAGATGACCGGTGGGCTGCTGATGTTCTTCGTGCTCTACCTCGTGCAGGCCGGTCTGTTCTTCACCATCCCGCTGTTCCTGTCGGTCTCGCTGGGCCTGTCCGCGCTGGAGACCGGACTGCGGATCCTGCCGCTGTCGATCACCCTGCTCGCCGCGGCCGTCGGCATCCCGAAGTACCTACCCCACGCGTCACCACGCCGGGTGGTCCGCTTCGGGCTGCTCGCCATGCTGCTCGGCATCCTGATCCTGCTCGCCGCGGTCGACGCGGACGCGGACGCCCGGATCGTCACCGTGCCGCTGCTGCTTGCCGGGTTGGGCATCGGCGCGCTCGCCTCCCAGCTCGGCGCGGTGACCGTGTCCGCGGTGCCGGACGAGCAGAGCCCGGCCGTCGGCGGCCTGCAGAACACCGCCACCAACCTGGGCGCCGCGCTCGGTACCGCCCTCGCGGGTTCGGTTCTCATCGCGGCCCTCACCACCTCGTTCCTCACCGGCGTGCTGGGCAACCCGGCCATCCCGGACCAGGCGCAGACCCAGGCCAGCGTCCAGCTCGCCAGCGGAGTGCCGTACATGTCCGATGCCCAACTCCAGGCCGCGCTCACCGAAGCCGGCGTGCCCCCGGATGTCACCGCCGCCGCCGTGACCGTCAACCAGGACGCCCGCGTCGCGGGCCTCCGGACCGCGCTCGCCGTGCTCGCACTGATCGCCATGCTCGGCCTCTTCACCGCACGCCGCATACCCAGAGATCCAGTAACCGGCCCGGCCCAACCGGACGACGCAGCGCACACTACCTAGCAGCCGAGCCCTCGCGGTCAGCACAGGCGTCCGACGAAACCGGGGACAGCTCCAGATTGCCTACGGTGCCCGATAGGCTCGGCCGGTGGGCGACGAGGCCGGATCTGGGCGGATCACGTGCCAGGCCGGGTGGCTGGTAGCCGTGATGTGGTCTGCCGGGGCGATCCAGGATGTGATCGGCCCCTGCGCGGAGCGCGCCGGGTATCGGATCGTCATGCGCCTCTCCGAACTCGGCTACGCCGCCGTCTTCGACGTGGGCGCGTGCCGCGACCACCACGAGGACCTGCGCCGATCGCCGTATTACGACACCTCGCAAGCTCTCGACCCCTGACCACGGCCGTCCCTGGAACAGAACCTGTTGTCCGGCGGCGCCGCATTGGCGGGGGCAGAAGCGGACACTAACGCCCGGCCCAGGACCCTGCGGGCGACGGCGGTCATCGGTACTCGGGGTTGGCGAAGTCGAAGCGGCAGCCGGCGTCCCACCCGCTGCGCTGATTGCCGTGCGCGGGGATGCCACCGGCGTCCTTCAACATTCGCGCGAGGTGCAGCAGGTTCCAGGTCATGAACGTGGTGTTGCGGTTCGTGAAGTCGTTGTCCGGGCCACCCGAGCCGGGGTCGAGGTAGGACGGGCCTGGGCCGGCCTCGCCGATCCAACCGGCGTCGGCCTGCGGCGGGATCGTGTACCCGATGTGCTGCAGGCTGTAGAGCACGTTCTGGGCGCAGTGCTTGACGCCGTCCTCGTTGCCGGTGATGAGGCAACCGCCGACCCGGCCGTAGTACGCGTACTGCCCGGCGTCGTTCAGCTCGCTCGAACACCCGTAGAGCCGTTCGATGATCTGCTTGGTGACCGAGGAGTTCGGGTCTCGGGCATGGGTGGCGGTCTCCTCAGTTGGTGAGCGGTGCGGCGCCGAAGGACACGCGGAACCGCGCGCACCAGATCGAGACGCTGCGGTACGCGGCGAGGTCCACGCCGGCCGGTATCGGGTAGTTCTGGCTGCCCTTGTTGCCCTTGAGCGCGCCCAGGTCGACATGCCGGCCGTCGTCGAAGACGTGCCAGCCGTCCCTGCCGGTCAGCACCGGCGCGTCGGTCAGCCAGACCTTCAGCGCCGGGCCGTTGCTGGTGTCGAGGTCCTCGATGCGCAGGTACCGCGCGCCGTCGGAGTCCCGCACGACGCGCACAGCGCCGGTGGTGTCGTGCTCGTGGCTCTCGAAAGTGCCCCGCGCGATCGTCGCCGGCCCGGCCGCGGCCCGCGGACCGGCGCTCGCCGTACCGGAGGCGGCCGCCGCGGCGGCGGGTGGCGGCTCGTCGACGGTCTCGTCGACCCAGAGCTTCCATGGCTGGAACAGCGGCAGTACCACCGCGACGACGACCGCTCCGGCGGCGAGCACCAGCCAGGTGACGCGACGTCTCGCCAGGCTTGCGAACAGGTTGTTCGTCATGTCAGGACAGTCTCCGCTCGGCGTGCCAGCGTTACGCGCAACCGCGCGGGTGTTTCGCACCAGCTGACCGGTGGTCGGCTATCGCACCGCGCTCGGCGGATCACCGGCGGATTCGCCCCATCACAGGGCAGCTCGTCAGGGCCTGCAGCCCCGCTGAAGCATCCCGTCCTGTGCGCGCGAACTCAGCAGCGAGCCCCGACTCCGCGTCACCGCTGCGCCTCCAGCAGCCGCTTCAGCGCGGCGAGGTCCTTGGCGTTCGCGCGGCGCATCGCCGCGGCCATCATCGGCGCGCCGAGGCTCGCGAACCCGCTCGGCTCGCCCCGGTTGCGCAGTGTCATCCGCGTGGCGCCGTCGCCCTCCGGGCGCCAGGTGTACGTCGTCTCCATCGGAAACGGGCCCTGCGCGGTCCGCATGACCAGCCGCTCGCCGGGCGTCAACTCGACCACCTCGTAGGTGTACGCGAGCCGCCTGCCGAGGAACCGCGCGACGAAGCTCATCCGTGACCCGACCGCGACGGGAGGCGGCGTCTGCCACTGCACCGAGGCGATGTTGACGTACCAGGCGGGGCGTTCGACGGGTCCGCCGCGTACGCGGCGACCCGCCGCGGAGCCGCGTTGATCACTATTTCGGACACCACGTCGACGGCCATGCGCAGATTCTGCGCCCGGATCTGAGGATCCGTCACGCGAACCGGCGGCACACGCGGGGGTGGCTCATTCGAGTAGCCAGTGGGGTGACTGCGCCGGGTCCGGCTGTAGGTACAGCTCAGACCGGCACGCACGGTGGTCCACAGGTGCTGGGCAAGGGTGTCGTCGACGGTGGCGATGCGGTCGAACGCGGCGGCGATGGCTTTGCGGGTGGCGGTCCGCGCGGTCCTCGCTGGAGCCGGTGGGGCGGGCGCGGGCCGCACGGGGGAAGGTGACGCCGTGGGAATGATCGCGCCCGCGTTGAACACCGCTCCGTCCGGCCGTGCGGTCCCGAACGAAAAGCGCGTTCTGGTGCCGGCGCAGTGCTCGCCTGAGCCAGCCGGCCGCGACGGTCATCGGGTCATCGCTTGGCGACGACGACCGCTGAACGTCAGGCGGTGTCTTCTGCCAGGGTGCTCAGGACGCCGGTGATGTGCAGGACGCGGCGTACCTGCGCGCTGGGGTTGACGACGACGAAACGGCAGCCGCGGGTCGCGGCGGTGTTGTTGGCCCTGACGAAGGCGCTGATGACTGTCGAGTCGATGAACCCCACGGCCGCGACGTCCACGGTGACTGCACTTGCCGCGTTGACGGCCTGGTCAAGCAGGTCCTGCAGGCGTGTCGAGCCACTCATGTCGATCTCGCCGGTCAGTTCGATGGTGGTGTGACCATCGGCGGTGCGCACATCGTGGCGCCAGGTCGGTTCGGTCACCGCTGCCCATCTCCGGACGGGGATGCTCCGAGGCTGCCGCCTGCCGGGTCTGCGATCGGCTTCTGCGATGGCGCCGTCGCGTCGGTGAGGCAGACGCTGACCGAGGCGGTGACGCCGTCCGGGCGGCGGGTCAGCGTCAGTGCCTGGCTGAGGTGGTGCGCGAGCCAGAGCCCACGGCCGCCGGCTACGTCGGCCTGCGACAACTGCATAGGCAGGCCGTCGGAGGTCCCGCCGTGATCGATGACGTCGCACACCAGGCTCTCGGCGACCACGCGCAGCTCCAGGTCGCCGCTGCCTCCGCCGTGGCGGACGGCGTTGGTGACCAGTTCGTGCACCGCGAGCACGAAGTCGTCGGCGGTGTCGCCGGAAAGCCCCGCTACGGCCACCTGGGCGGCCACCGTGTGCCGTAGCGCCGTCACCGTCACGGCGCTGAACTGCTGCCGCACGAGCGTGGTCGGTGCGGTGAGGTCCGACCCGGGCCCCGCCGGGTCACCCTCGCCCGACCGCCCGCCGTCTGTCATGACCGGCACGCTACCTCGCCCGTCTACTGCCGCAACCCTTGCTCGGCAGCAAGTAACCGCAGATCAACACCGCTGCGCAAGGCCCGGTCCCGACCGATTCGTCAGTCGCCGCAAGGACCCGGGTATCCGCCGTTGGCGCATTCGGGCCATGATGCGGGCCAGGGCGGGTTCGCCCTAGTACCCCATTCGAGGCTTGCCGGGCGTAGTGGCTGTTCATGGCTCGGGCTTGGTGGCGTCGGCGAACCGACCAGAGGGGTGGGTCCCCGGGGCGTCGGCCGGTTCGATGATCACGACGTTGCCCAGGCGGCGTAGCTCGTTGACGGTCAGCAGAATCAGCCCGGGTTGCGGCGGTGCGGTGACCGGCGGGGGCGGGCAGTGCGGCGAGGAAGCAGTCGTAGCAGCGGTGTCCCACCGCCGCGGGAAGACTCGCGGCGAGGCGGTAGACGCCGATGCAAGTGGTCACCTGATGCGAGTAGGCGACGGCCGCTCGGCACGCGTCTCCGCGGGCCGCGTTGGGTAGGGTTGCCGGTGGTGCGCCGGGAAGTCTGGTCGGCAACGGCTGAACCGACCCCGAAAACTGGAGCGCCCATGGCTGACGCACCCCGCCGCCCGACCTTCCTGTTCGGCCGGGGCTCGTGGCCCGAGGCCCGGCGGATCGCCGAGGTGCTGCGCACGGAGACGATCGGCGGGGTCCTGCTGCTGGCCGGGGCGGTCATCGCCCTCGTCTGGGCCAACTCGCCCTGGGCCGGCGGGTATCAGGCGATGGTCGGCTACCCGGTGGGGCCGGCGGCGCTGCACTTGAATCTGGCGCTGGGGACGTGGGCGGCAGACGGGCTGCTGGCGATCTTCTTCTTCGTCGCCGGGCTGGAGCTGAAACGCGAGTTCGTCGCCGGGGATCTGCGCGATCCGCGCCGCGGCGCCGTGCCGGTGATGGCGGCGGTCGGCGGGGTCATCGTGCCCGCGGCGCTGTATGTGATGATCAACCTGGGCGGCGCGCTGCGGGGCTGGGCGATACCGACCGCGACGGACATCGCGTTCGCGCTGGCCGTCCTGGCGGTGATCGGCCGGCACCTGCCCACCGCGCTGCGTACCTTCCTGCTGACCCTGGCCGTCGTGGACGACCTGCTCGCGATCGTCATCATCGCCGTGTTCTACACCGCGCACCTGTCCGTGCTCCCGCTGCTGCTCACCGCGGTGCCGCTGGGGTTGTTCACGGTGCTGGTCCAACGACGGGTGCGGTCCTGGTGGTTGCTGCTGCCGCTGGCGTTCACCGCGTGGGCGTTGATGCACGCTTCCGGTGTGCACGCCACCGTCGCCGGGGTGCTGCTGGGCTTCGCGGTGCCGGTGCTGCGCAGCCGTCAGGCCGGCGGGCCGGACGCGGGCCCGGGCCTGGCCGAACACTTCGAGCGCCGGTTCCGGCCGCTGTCGACCGGATTCGCGGTGCCGGTCTTCGCGCTGATGTCAGCCGGGGTGACGGTCGGCGGCCTAGCCGGGCTCGGCTCGGCGCTGGCCGATCCCGTCGCCGTCGGCATCGTCGCCGGTCTGGTGGTCGGCAAGCCGATCGGCATCATGGCCGCGACGTGGCTGATGGCGCGGTTCACCCGGGCGAAGATCGATGACGGACTGGCGTGGATCGACGTGTTCGGGATGGCGGTCCTCGCCGGCATCGGATTCACGGTGTCCCTGCTGGTCGGCGAGCTGGCCTTCGGGCCAGGCTCGGAACGCGACGGGCACGCGAAGGTCGCCGTGCTCGCCGCCTCGCTCACCGCGGCCCTGCTGGCGACCGTGATCCTGCGGCTGCGCAACCGTGTGTACCGGCGCATCCACGAGGCGGAGACCGTCGACGCCGACCGGGACGACATTCCCGACGTCTACCAGACCTGAGCCGGGCCGGGTCGGTCCTTTCCCGGCGTGACAGGCGAGGGTACGGTCACAGCAGGTGCGCCGGGAAGTCTGGTCGGCAGTCATGTCGTGCTGTCCACCAGGAGGCTGCGATGACCGTCGCCGCTGTGCGTACCGAAAAACTGTCCAAGCGCTACGGGCCGCTGTGCGCCCTCGACGATCTGGACCTGAGCGTGGCCGCCGGAGAGGTGTTCGGCTTCCTCGGGCCCAACGGCGCCGGCAAGTCCACCACCATCCGGCTGCTGCTCGGCCTGGCCGGCCCCACGTCCGGCCGGGCGTGGATCTTCGACACCGACGCGGCCGACGTCGCCGCCGCGCACCGCCTCCTCGCGTACGTGCCCGCCGACGTGGCGCTCTGGCCGCGGATGACCGGCGCCGAGATCCTCGAGCTGCTCGGCCGGGTAGGGCCGGGCATCGACACCGCCTACCGCGGTGAACTCGTCGAGCGGTTCGCCCTCGACCTGGCCAAACCCGCCGGCACGTACTCGACCGGGAACCGGCAGAAGGTCGCCCTGGTCGCCGCGTTCGCCACCCGGGCGCCGCTGCTCGTACTGGACGAGCCGACCAGCGGCCTGGACCCGCTGATGGAACGCGAGTTCCGGCGCGCCGTCGCCGAGGCCCGCGACAACGGCCAGACGGTGTTCCTCAGCTCGCACCAACTGGCGGAGGTGGAGGCCGTCTGCGATCGGGTGGCGATCCTGCGCGCCGGGCGCCTCGTCGACGTCGCCTCCGTCGCGCAGTTGCGCCGGCTGCACCGTACCGAGGTGTCCGCGACCTTCACCGGCACGCCGCCGGACCTCACCGCGACACCCGGAGTCGACGGTCTCGAAGCCGACGGCCCCGCCGCGCTGCGATTCACGCTGGACGGCTCACCTGCCGCGGCCTTGCGGGCCCTCGCCGACGCGGACGTCGCCTCCGTCGCGGTCCGTGAACCCAGCCTGGAGGAGATCTTCCTCGCCTACTACGGGGAGCCGCCCCGATGACCGCCGTGATCCTGCCGGGAACCGGCCGGGTCCTGACCGGGCTCGCCGCCCGGCAGGTCCGCTGGGGTGCCCTCGTCGTGACCGCGGTCGCCGCCGGCATGTCGGCGCTCGTCGTGACGACCTACCGCACCGACGCCATCGACCCGGCCGCGCTCGCCGCCAACCCCGCCATCCGCACCCTGTTCGGAGAGCCCGTCGCCCTGGACGACCCGGGCGGATTCACCGTGTGGCGCACCGGCACCGTCCTGGCCGTCCTGATCGGGGTCTGGGCGATGCTGGCCGCCACCCGGATCACCCGCGGCGAGGAGGACGCCGGCAGGTGGGGCGCGCTGCTCGCCGGCCGGATGACCCTCGCCCGGACCGTCGGGCAGCACCTCACCGTGCTCGCCGCCGCCCCGGTTCTGACCGGCGCTGCCGTCGCGGGCGCGATGATCGCCGCCGGTGCCGGCGCCATGGGCGCGTTCCTGCACGGCGCCGGGCTCGCCGTCGCCGGGTGCTTCTTCGTCGCTGTCGGCGGCCTCGCCGCGCAGCTGTTCCCGAGCCGGGCGGCCGCCAACGGCGCCGCGACCGCCGTCCTGCTGATCGGGCTGCTGGCGCGGATGGTGGGCGACGGTGTCGCCGCACTGTCCTGGCTGCGGTGGCTGTCACCGTTCGGGCTGCTCGCCCTGACCCGACCGTACGACACGAACCGCGGTCTGCCCGTCGCCGTCCTGACCGTTGCCGGTGCTCTCATGTTCGCCGCCGCCGTGCGGCTGGCCGCACGGCGTGACGTAGGCGGCGCGATCCTCGCCCCGTCCACAAGCCGGCCCCCACGCCTGGCGCTGCTGGGTTCGGTGCCGGCGTTCGCGGTCCGCCGTACCCTGCGTCCGCTGGCCGGCTGGTCGCTGGGCGTCGGCGCCTACTTCCTGCTGATCGGCCTCGTGGCCAGCTCCATGATCGGCTTCCTGTCCGACAACCCGCAGTTCGCGCGGCTCGCCGCCCAGGCCGGCTTCCCGGAACTCGGCACCGTCGAGGGGTACACCGCGACCCTGTTCGCACTGCTCGCCGTCCCGGCCGGGGCGTTCGTCGCGGTACGTCTCGCCTCGGTCGCGGCCGACGAGGCCGACCGGCGGCTGACCCTGCTGCTCGCCGCACCCCTCACCCGGACCCGGCTACTTGCCGCCGAGGCCGGTGCCGCAGCCGGCGGGGCGGTCGTCCTGATCACCATCGCGGGCCTGGCGACCTGGGCAGGGACGGCCGGCGTCGGGGCCCGGCTCGCGGCCGGAGCGGCGCTGGCCGGAGCGTACAACGTCCTGCCGATCGTGCTGCTCTGCCTCGGCACCGCGATCCTCGCCCTCGGCTGGGCGCCCCGCGCCGTCGCCGCCGTCGGCGTCCTACCGGCCGCCGGCGGATTCCTCTGGCAGGTCACCGCGGTCAGCGTCGGCGCACCCGCATGGGTCGTCGGGCTGTCCCCGTTCGCACACCTCGCCGCCGTACCGACCGTTGCCCCCGACTGGCCGGCCTCGGCCGTGATGACGGCGGTCGCGGCCGGCTGCGCCGCCCTCGGCGCGATCGGATACCACCGCCGCGACCTGCGCACCTGACCCCCGCAGTCGGCGACGAACGCTCCTACCAGCGACAGGGGTTCCGGGTGCGGTCCGTCGAACGGGACGCGTTCACCGCCACGACCAGTTACCCGGACCGCTGCGACATCGACGGCATCGAACCGCGACCGTGTGAGTCCGGACCGCGAGTTGCGGGCGCTCAGGCCGGGGCGGCCGGCAGGCGGACCACGAAGCGGCATCCACCCTGGGTGTTGTGTGCCTGTACCTGTCCACCGTGCGCCTCGACGAGACCGCGGACGATGGCGAGGCCGAGGCCGCCACCGGTCGTGCTCCCGGGGTGCTGTGGGGTGCGGGCGCGTTCGCCGCGGAACGCCACGTCGAAGATCCGGGGCAGGTCCGCCTCGGGGATGCCGCCGCACGAGTCCGCGACGGCGAGCCAGGCGTCGCCGTGGTCCAGCCCGGCGGCGATGTGCACGGTGCCATCGGCCGGGGTGTACCGCACCGAGTTGACCCGCACGTTCGCGACGACCCGGGAGAGTTCCGGCTCGCTGCCGGTGACGACGGGCCAGCCCGATTCGGCGGCGACGACCCGGACGCGACGGCTGGCGGCGAGCGGGGCGGTGGTGGCGATGGCGTCGGAGACGATGTCGGCGAGCGGCACGCTCGACAGGGCGAGCCGCAGCGCGCCCGCGTTGATCCGCGACAGTTCGAACAGGTCGTCGACGAGCCGGCTCATCCGGTCGGTCTCGACGCGGATCCGCGTGTGGTACTCGGCGACGGTCTGCGGGTCGTCGACGAAGTTGTCCTCCAGCGCCTCCGCCATGGCCCGCAGGCCGGCGAGGGGGTGCGCAGGTCGTGCGACACCCAGGCGACGAGGTCGCGGCGGCCGGTTTCGAGGCGGCGTTCGGTGGCGCGGGCCTCGGCTGCCCACACGGCGGCGGCGGCCAGCCGGCGGCCGAAGACCGCGCCGACGCCGAGGCTCACCAGCGCGGCGGCGGTGACGGTCAGCAGCACGACCTGCAGGTCGTGCGAGGACAGGAACATCGCCCAGGCGACAGTGGCGACACCGGCGACCGCGGCGAGGGCGGCCGGGCCGTCGAACGCCAGCCGGACCCGGCAGCCGTCCTGTTCCAGGTAGCGGCGGACGACGTCGCTGACGGTCGGGTCGTCATCGACGACGAGTACGTGGTGTGCCACCCGGATCACGCTACCGATCCGGAACCGGCGGAGACCTTTCCGGATGCTTACGGATCCGACGCACCGGCCCGGCGGATCGCCGCGACCTGGGGTTGGCCAGGCACCGGCGCCTATCACCAGGCCGATGACGCGGTGCTCGGTGGTTCGCCGGGTGCTGGGCGTCGCCGGCGGCGGGACTCGCACCCTGCGGCGCCGGGCCACCATCGACGACATGCTCCGCAGCGTCGCCTGACCAGGTTGCCGCGGGGAGAGGTGGGGCCGCCCGGTTCGGGTGGCCCCACCGCCCGTCTCACTGAGGCTGCAGGGCCATCTGGCGTAACACCATGTGCGTGGAGGTGTCCATCGCGCCGCCCAGTAGCCTCAGGTCGTCGACCGCCCGGTGCAGCTCACGCATGCTCGGCGCAGCCAGCAGCACCACCGCGTCGATGTCGGCGGCGATCCACCAAGCCGCCACCACGAAACGCTGGGCGCGCAGGTGCTCGAGCAGGTGGCTGCCCGCCACGGTCGTCTTGAGCCGTATGCCGACGATGGCCTCGTGTCGGTCCTCGTCGCCGGACGGTACCTCGATGTGCAGGGTCATGACCGCAGATATACGCCCCGCCGCAGGGCCGCACCCGGACATTAACACCTTTGATGCGCGAAGCGGCCGAACGTTGACGCGATGACGACGCGACCGCCGCCCGCGGCCTTCGCCGGCGGCGGTGGTGATGACCCGCTCGGCGACAGGCGGCGTTAACAACGCGTCAAGAATCGCTCCGGGCGCGTAGTCATCGCATTAACACCGGTGACAAGAGGACCCGACCCGCGCTGTGCTGGCCTCGGCAAGAACGCAACCCCTCGTCTAGGAGTACCTCGTGGTTGATCTCGTGTTCGTCGGTATCACGGTGGTGCTGTTCGCAGCGCTGACCGTGCTGATCCGGGCGGTCGAACGCTGGTGAGCGCCGTCAACCTCATCGGCCTGATCGTGGCCGTCCTGCTCGGCGCCTTCATGGTCGCCGCCCTGCTGTTCCCGGAGAAGTTCTGATGGCCGGCTGGCTCTTCGTCATCACGCTGGTGATCGCCCTGGTGGCGGTCTACCGGCCGTTCGGTGACTACATGTTCCGGGTCGTCACCGGAACCCGCAGCAATATCGTCGAGCGCGGTGTCTACCGGCTCGTCGGCGTGAACCCGTCCGCCGAGCAGACCTGGGGTGTCTACGCCCGCAGTGTCCTGGCGTTCTCGGCGGTCTCGATCCTCTTCCTGTACCTGTTCCTGCGCGTGCAGGACAAACTGTGGCTGTCGCTGGGCTTCGACCCGGTCACCACCCACATCGCCTGGAACACCGCCGTCAGCTTCGTGACGAACACGAACTGGCAGGCGTACTCCGGCGAGTCGACCATGGGTCACCTGGTGCAGATGGCCGGCCTCGCCGTGCAGAACTTCGTCTCCGCGTCCGTCGGAATCGCCGTGGCCGTGGCGCTGATCCGCGGGTTCGCCGCCCGCAAGAACGGCACGCTCGGCAACTTCTGGGTGGACCTGACCCGGATCACGCTGAGGATCCTGCTGCCGATCTGCGTGCTGGCGACGATCGTGTTCATGGTCGCCGGCATGGTGCAGAACCTGTCCGGCGGCACGGACGTCACCACGCTGACCGGCGCGACCCAGCACCTCACCGGTGGGCCGGTGGCCTCCCAGGAGGCGATCAAGGAGCTCGGGACCAACGGCGGCGGCTTCTACAACGTCAACGCCGCGCACCCGTTCGAAAACCCGACCACCTGGACGAACTGGCTGCAACTGTTCCTGATCCTGCTGATCCCGTTCAGCCTGCCCCGGGTGTTCGGCCGCATCGTCGGTCAGAACCGGCAGGGCTATGCGATCGTCGCGGTCATGGGGATCCTCGCGATCGCCAGCGTCGCGTTGACGGTGGGCTTCGAGACGCACGGCGGCGGCACGGTGCCGCAGGCGGTCGGCGCGGCGATGGAGGGCAAGGAGGTCCGGTTCGGCATCCCGAACTCGGCCACCTATGCGGCGGCGACGACGCTGACCTCGACCGGGTCGGTGAACTCGTTCCACGACTCGTACACGTCGTTCGGCGGGATGATGCCGATCGTCAACATGATGCTCGGCGAGGTCGCCCCCGGCGGCACCGGCTCCGGCCTCTACGGCCTGCTGATCCTGGCCGTCATCACGGTGTTCGTGGCCGGGCTGATGGTCGGCCGGACCCCGGAGTACCTGGGCAAGAAGATCGGCGCCCGCGAGATCAAGCTGGCGTCGCTGTACTTCCTGGTCACCCCGACCATCGTGTTGGCCGGTACGGCGGCGGCGTTCGCCACCGGCAACAACTCGACGGCCCTGAACGTGGGCCCGCACGGCCTGTCCGAGGTGCTGTACGCCTTCACCTCAGCGGGCAACAACAACGGCTCGGCGTTCGCCGGCATCACGGTCAACACACCCTGGTGGGACACCGCGCTCGGGCTGGCGATGCTGCTCGGCCGCTTCCTGCCCATCGTGCTGGTCCTGGCCCTGGCCGGGTCATTGGCGCGGCAGAAGGCCACCCCGGAGTCCGAGGGCACCCTGCCCACCCACCAACCCCTGTTCGTCGGGATGGTCGTCGGCGTCACCGTCGTCCTGGTCGCGCTGACCTTCCTGCCCGCTCTCGCTCTCGGACCCCTCGCGGAGGGCCTGTCATGACAACCCCCATCCTGGAGAAACCCTCCACCGAAGAACAGGCCGCCGCGGCCGGCAACCGCCGCGTCGGTGGCGGGCTGCTCGAACCGGCTCAGCTGTGGCGATCCTTGCCGGATGCGGTTCGCAAGCTCGATCCGCGGACCCTGTGGCACAACCCGGTGATGCTGATCGTCGAGGTCGGGGCGGTGTTCACGACCGTCCTGGCGGTCGCCGACCCGAGTGTGCTCGCCTGGGCCATCACGGTCTGGCTGTGGCTCACCGTCGTCTTCGCGAATCTGGCCGAGGCCGTCGCGGAGGGCCGAGGCAAGGCGCAGGCGGCAGCGCTACGCCAGTCGAAACAGGACATGACAGCCCGGCGTCTCGTCGACGGCATCGAGCGTCGCATCCCGGCACCCGAGCTCAAGCAGGGTGACATCGTCGTGGTCGAGGCCGGCGAGACCATCCCCGGCGACGGCGACGTCATCGAGGGCATCGCCAGCGTCGACGAGTCGGCGATCACCGGCGAGTCCGCACCCGTCATCCGCGAGTCCGGCGGCGACCGGTCCGCGGTGACCGGCGGCACGAAGGTCCTCTCCGACCGGATCGTCGTGCGGATCACCCAGCGACCGGGGGAGAGCTTCGTCGACCGGATGATCGCCCTGGTCGAGGGCGCCAACCGGCAGAAGACGCCGAACGAGATCGCCCTGAACATCCTGCTCGCCGCGCTCACGCTCATCTTCCTGCTGTCCGTCGTCACCCTGCAACCCCTCGCCATCTTCTCCAAGGCGTTCCAGGCGGCCGCGCCGGACACCGCGGCGATCGACGGCAACGGCGTCACCGGCATCGTCATGGTGTCGCTGATCGTCTGCCTCATCCCTACCACCATCGGTGCGCTGCTGTCCGCGATCGGGATCGCCGGCATGGACCGGCTCGTGCAGCGCAATGTGCTCGCCATGAGCGGCCGGGCGGTGGAGGCCGCCGGCGACGTGAACACGCTGCTGCTCGACAAGACCGGCACCATCACGCTCGGCAACCGCCAGGCCGCCGAGTTCATCGCGGTGGACGGCGTCACCGCCGCGACCCTCGCCGACGCCGCCCAACTGTCGAGCCTCGCCGACGAAACCCCGGAGGGCCGGTCCGTGGTCGTGCTCGCCAAAACCGAATTCGGGCTGCGCGAACGCGAGCCCGGACTGATGCCGCAGGCGACGTTCGTGCCGTTCACGGCGCAGACCCGAATGAGCGGCGTCGACCTCGCAGGCGACGGCGACAAGCCCGCCCGCCAGGTCCGCAAGGGCGCGGCCGTCGCCGTCATGAAGTGGGTCCGCCAGCACGGCGGACACCCGACGGAGCAGGTCGGCGAGATCGTCGACATGGTCAGCGGCACGGGTGGCACCCCGCTGGTGGTCGCCGAACACGTCGCCGGGCAACCGGCCCGCGCGCTCGGCGTCATCCACCTCAAGGACGTCGTCAAGGCCGGCATGCGCGAGCGCTTCGACGAGATGCGCCGGATGGGCATCCGCACCGTGATGATCACCGGCGACAACCCGCGCACCGCCAAGGCGATCGCGGACGAGGCCGGCGTCGACGACTTCCTGGCCGAGGCCACCCCAGAGGACAAGCTCGCGTACATCCGCAGAGAGCAGGAGGGCGGACGGCTGGTCGCGATGACCGGCGACGGCACCAACGACGCGCCCGCGCTCGCCCAGGCGGACGTCGGCGTGGCGATGAACACCGGCACGTCGGCCGCGAAGGAGGCCGGCAACATGGTCGACCTCGACTCCGACCCGACCAAGCTGATCGAGATCGTGGAGATCGGCAAGCAGCTGCTCATCACCCGCGGCGCGCTGACCACCTTCTCGATCACCAACGACATCGCGAAGTACTTCGCGATCATCCCGGCCATGTTCGCCGGCGTGTACCCGGGCCTGGACACGCTCAACGTCATGCGGCTGCACTCACCCGGCTCGGCGATCCTGTCCGCGGTCATCTTCAACGCCCTGGTCATCGTCGCCCTGATCCCGCTCGCCCTGCGGGGTGTCCGCTACACCCCATCCAGCGCGAGTTCGCTGCTGCGGCGCAACCTGCTGGTCTACGGCCTCGGCGGCGTGATCGCCCCGTTCGTCGGCATCAAGCTCATCGACCTCCTCGTCCAGTTCATCCCCGGGATCTGATCACCATGCGACTTCCGTCCTGGCTCGCCCAGCACCTCGCAGCGCTGCGCGCCCTGCTCGTCTTCACCGTCCTGCTCGGCATCGCCTACCCCCTCGCCATGGTCGGGGTCGGCCGGATCCCCGGTCTGTCCGATCGCACCGACGGCTCACTCGTCACGGTCGGCGAGACCACGGTGGGCAGCCGGCTGATCGGCCAGGCCTTCACCGACGCGGACGGCAACCCCGACCCGCGCTACTTCCAGAGCCGCCCGTCCGCGGCCGGCGACGGCTACGACCCCACCGCCACCTCCGCCAGCAACCTCGGCCCGGAAAGCATCGTCGACACCCTCGCCGACAACCCCGACGACGCGTCACAGAGCCTGCTCACCCAGGTCTGCGCCCGCAGCGCCGCGATCGGCACCCTCGAAGGCGTCGACGGGCGGCGGCCCTACTGCACCGCCGACGGCGTCGGCGCGGTCCTCGCCGTATTCCACCGCGACGGGCTCACCGGCCCGGTCACCCGGGTCGTGTCGGTCAACCAGACCGGCACCCCATTCCTCGCCACGTACGAGGGCGTACCGGTGCAGCCGGCCAAGACCGGCGAGGACTACCGGGCCATGGGCGGGGTCATCACCCCGATCCGCGGCGACGCCCCGGCGAAGCCCGCCGTGCCCGCCGACGCCGTCACCGCCTCGGCCAGCGGCCTCGACCCGCACATCAGCCCGGCCTACGCCGAACTGCAGGTGCCCCGGATCGCGCGGGAACGCGGCCTCAGCCCCGACAAGGTGCGAGCCCTGATCAAGGACAACACCGACGACCGGGCCCTGGGCTTCCTGGGTGAACCCGGCGTCAACGTCCTGGAACTCAACCTCGCCCTCGACGGCAAGTAGCGACAAGGGGCGGCGCCGAGATGGCACGCGGAGAACTACGCATCTACCTCGGCGCCGCCCCCGGCGTCGGCAAGACCTACACCATGCTCGAAGAGGCACACCGGCGCGCCGAGCGCGGCACCGACGTGGTCGTCGCGTTCGTCGAAACCCACGGCCGCAAACACACCCAGGCCATGCTCGCCGACCTGGAGATCCTGGCCCGCCGGACGGTCGAGTACCGGGGCGCCGAGTTCACCGAGATGGACCTCGACGCCGTCCTGGCCCGCAGGCCCGAAGTCGCCATCGTCGACGAGCTCGCGCACACCAACGTGCCCGGCACCCCGCATCCCAAGCGGTGGCAGGACGTCCAGGACCTCCTCGACGCCGGCATCGACGTCCTGACCACCGTCAACGTCCAACACCTCGAATCGCTCAACGACGTCGTCGCCCAGATCACCGGAGTCGAACAACGCGAAACCGTGCCCGACAGCATCGTCCGCGCCGCCGAACAGGTCGAACTCATCGACATGACCCCCGAGGCGCTGCGCCGGCGAATGGCGCACGGCAACATCTACAAGCCCGAGAAGATCGACGCCGCGCTCGGCAACTACTTCCGCACCGGCAACCTCACGGCGCTGCGCGAACTGGCCCTGCTCTGGCTCGCCGACAAAGTCGAGGAACAGCTCGACAAGTACCGCGCCGACCACCGCATCGACGCCACCTGGGAGACCCGGGAACGCGTGGTCGTCGCGCTGACCGGAGGCCCCGAGGGCAACACGCTGATCCGCCGCGCCGCCCGGATCGCGGCACGCAGCAAAGGCGCCGACCTGATGGCCGTACACGTCACCCGCAACGACGGCCTCGCCGGCGCTGACCCTGCGACGTTGGCCCGCCAGCGGGTCCTGGTGGAGAGCCTGGGAGGCACCTACCACCAGGTGGTCGGCGCCGACGTGCCCAGGGCCCTGCTGGACTTCGCCCGCGCGGTCAACGCCACCCAGATCGTCCTGGGCGCATCCAGCCGCGGCCGGTTCGCCCAGCTCTTCTCCGCCGGGGTCGGCGTCACCACCACCGCGCTCTCCGGATCCATCGACGTGCACCTGGTGACCCACGAACGCGCCGGGCAGGGGCGACGCGCCCGGCGCGCGCCCGCGGCACTGTCACGCAGCAGGCGCATCGCCGGCTTCCTGACCGTGCTGCTCGGCCTACCCGCCCTCACCTGGCTCCTGCACCTCGGTACCGGGCTCTCGCTGACCAACGACATCCTGATCTTCCTCGCCGCCGTCGTCGGCGTCGCCCTCATCGGCGGGCTGTGGCCGGCCCTGCTCGCCGCCGTGCTCGGATCGCTGCTGCTGAACTACTACTTCACCCCACCGGTCGGCCGCTTCACCATCGCCGAGGGCGACAACCTGCTCGCCCTCGCCATCTTCGTCATCATCGCGATCGCCGTCAGCTGGGTCGTCGACACCGCAGCGCGCAAGACCCGCCAGGCCGCTCAGGCCCGTGCCGACGCGCAGACCCTGGCGGCCGTCGCGGGCAGTGTCCTGCGCGGCGAGCGGCCCCTCATGGCGCTGCTGGAGCGACTGCACGAGACCTTCACCCTCGACTCGGTGACCCTGCTGGACAAGGGCGCCGTCGTCGCGGAGATCGGCCACCCGATCTGCACCCGGCCGGCCGACGCGGACGCGGAGATCATCGGCGACGACAACCTCGTCATGCTGCTCAAGGGCCGGCCCTTGCAGGCCAGCGACCGGCGCATCGTCGAGGCGTTCGCCGCCCAGGCCGCCCTGGCGCTGCGGCAGGAGAGGCTTGCCGCGGAGGCCGCCACCGCGAAACCGCTCGCCGAGGCCGACCGCATGCGGACCGCACTGCTGGCCGCCGTCAGCCACGACCTGCGCACCCCGCTCGCCTCCGCGAAGGCCGCGGTCGCCAGCCTGCGCAGCACCGACGTCCACTTCGACGACCACGACCGCGCCGAACTGCTCGCCACCGCCGACGAGTCGATCGACCGGCTGGTCCGCCTGGTCACCAACCTGCTCGACATGAGCCGCCTACAGGCGGGCGCCCTGGGCATCGCGCCCATCGACGTGGGCGCCGAGGAGATCGTGCCTAGAGCGCTCGACGACCTCGGCCCGGCCGGCCGGACCGTCCGGCTGCTCATTCCCGAGGACCTGCCATACCTGCGCGCCGACCCCGGCCTGCTGGAACGCATCGTCGTCAATCTGTCCGCCAACGCCCTGCGCCATAGCCCGCCAGACCGGCCGCCGGTCATCACCGCGAGTTCGCTGGGCCCCGCCGTCGAGATCCGCGTCATCGACCACGGCCCCGGCATCCCCGCGGACCGCTGGGACGACGTCTTCCTGCCCTTCCAACGCCTCGGGGATCGCGACAACCACACCGGTGTCGGCCTCGGCCTCGCCCTGTCCCGCGGTCTCACCGAGGCGATGGGCGGCACCCTGACCCCCGAAGAAACCCCCGGAGGTGGACTCACCATGATTATCTCCTTGCCGACGGCGGCCGGCCGATGACCCGCATCCTCGTCGTCGACGACGAACCCCAGATCGTTCGCGCGCTGAGCATCAACCTGCGCGCCCGCCAATACGACGTCGACACCGCCCCCGACGGCACCTCCGCACTCCGCGCCGCCACCCGCAACCACCCCGACCTCGTCGTACTCGACCTCGGCCTGCCCGACATGGACGGCACCGACGTCATCCGGGGCCTGCGCGGCTGGACCACGATCCCTATCATCGTGCTCTCCGGACGCGCCGGCAGCCACGACAAGGTCGACGCCCTGGACGCCGGCGCCGACGACTACATCACCAAACCCTTCGGCATCGACGAACTCCTCGCCCGCATCCGCGCGGTCACCCGCCGCACCCAACCGCTCGGCGATAGGCCGCCCACCGTCACCATCGGAGAGCACACCATCGACCTCGGCGCCCGCAGCATCACCGGCGGCGACGCCGACGTGCGACTGACCCCCACCGAATGGCAACTCCTGGAACACCTGCTGCGCCACCCCGGAAAGCTGATCAGTCAGCGCGCGCTGCTGCGCGACGTGTGGGGGCCGCGACACCTCACCGAAAGTAACTACCTGCGCCAGTACATGGCCCGGCTGCGCCGCAAACTCGAGGCCGACCCCGCCCACCCCCGCCACCTGCTCACTGAGCCCGGCATGGGCTACCGCTTCCGACCCTGACCGCCATGATCGACACCCGAGTCGGGGTGCGCATGAGTACCCGGCCGGCTGACGCGCCGGGCCGCCGCTCGGCCCGAAGCGGGACTGCCGCTCGCCCACGCGACTGTCAGGGCTCACCCCAGGGCTGCGCCTACCTGGTCGGCCAGCGTGACCGCGACACGACGGTCGCTCAGCGGCGCGGACGTTCTGGGCCCGGCGCTCAACAGGTATCGACCGTGCAGCCGGCCCGCGTTCTCCACGAGCAACTCGATGTCGGTGTCGGACGGCAGACCGTTGTGGTCGACGTCCCAGACGCTGCCGTTCCACAGGATCTGACCGTCGCGGCGGAGCCGGGCCGGGCTTCCGAGGCCGGCGACACCGGGCTGGTACCGGGCACTGTGCAGGTGCAGGGTGTCCCCCAACTGGCCGGAAACCTGCTTGATCAGGTCCTGGGACGATCCACCCGTCGCGCCGGCGTCGGCGGCGGCTTGAATGCCTGCCAGGTACCCGGCCTCGCGGTGGGCGACGGCCTCCTGCCGACGACCCACACCGCCAGTTCGGTCACCGCTATCCCCACCGCCAGCAGCAGCACGAACGTCTCGACGTCGGACCGGTCCCCAATGGTGAGGCGCTGATAGGGCTCGGTGAAGTAAAAGTCGAACCAGACGCCGGCGGACAGCGCGGCCAGGTATCCGGCCAGCCGGTTGCCGGAGGCCGCAACGGCGACTGTGGGACGCGGCCGATCGGGACCGCCGTGTGCCGGCCGCCGCGGTCGGCGATCTCCGCGCAACCGGGAACGTGGCCATCGAGCTTGACGACCAGTCGCCCGTCCGCGAGTTCGCGCCCACCGCCGTCACCCGGTGCAGGGTGGTGCCTGGCGGCTGGACGACCGGTCGGTAAGGGCGCCGACGCAAATTGCTGCATGACCGCGACTTGCCGGGTTCAGGCAGCGAGGGATCGCGCTTCCGCCCGGGTGGGTAGCGATATTGCGGCAGCCCGGGCGGATTTGGGGATTCGGCGGATGCCGCCGGACGGTGCCGGCGTGGTGGGCAGCACCAGCGCCGGTGCGTCGGGCTCGGCGGCGGGCAGGGTGAAGGCGAAGCGGGAGCCGCCGCCGGGGTTGTCCTCGGCGTGGATGGTGCCGCCGTGGCGGGCGACGATGCGGTGGCAGATGGCCAGGCCGAGCCCGGTGCCCGCGTACCCGGTGGTGGGGTGGGCGCGGTGGAAGTTGTCGAAGATGGCCTCGTGCTGCCCGGCCGGGATGCCGATGCCGTTGTCGGCGACGGCGATCCGCACGGTGCCGTCCCGGTGGGTGCTGGTGACGGTGATGCGCGGGGTGACGCCCGGGGCGGTGTACTTGACGGCGTTGCCGATCAGGTTGTCCAGCAGCTGCCGCACCGCGCCGGCGTCGGCGTGCACCGGGTCGAGCGCGTCGACGACGACCTGGGGCACCGGCTGGCCGGCGGTGACCGCGGCGTCGGTGCGTGCGGCGGTGATGTCGCGGACCAGCTCGGTCAGGTCGACCCGGGCGGGTGCGAGGTCGGCGTCGCGGGTGGAGGTGTAGGCGAGCAGGTCGTTGATGAGTCCGCGCATGCGGGTGGCGGCGTGGGTGACCCGGGTGAGGCCGTCGCGGGACCGGTCGATCGCGGGGTGCGCCGGCGCGGCGTCGAGTGCCTCGGTCGCGACCTCGGTCCAGCCCTCGACCACGGTCAACGGGCTCTGCAGGTCGTGGGCGACGACGCCGGCGAAGTCGGCGAGCTGGTCGCGCTGGCGGCGTTCGGCGGTGACGTCGTGGTAGAGCACGACGGCGCCGTGTGCGCCGTTGTCGTCCCGCAGCGGGGTGGCGGTGACCCGGAACACGCGCGTGTCGCGGCCGTCCGGGTCGCGCACCAGCACGTCGAGCGGGTCCATCGACTCGCCGCGCGCGGCACGGGTGGAGGGCAGGTCGGCGGCGGCGATCGGGCTGCCGTCGAGGTGGCTCAGCCGGGGCCGCACGTCACCGACGACCGCGGCGGGCCCGAGCATCCGTGCGCCGGCGGGGTTGAGCAGGGTGATCCTGCCCTCGGCGTCGATGACCGACAGCCCGTCGGCCATCGAGTCGATGACGGCGTCCATCAGCGCGCCGTGCCGCGCCGCCTGTTCCTTCTGCGCGGCCAGCTCGGCCAGCAGCGCGGCGCGTTCGTCGCGGCCCAGTGCCAGCAGCAGGCCGACCGTGGTGATCAGGACGACGAACATCTGGGCGACAAGCGTGCGCATCAGGGGATCGGCGATCGTGGCCATCGGACCCTCGCCGTGCAGGATGAACCAGACGACCGCGCTGCCGAGGGTCAGATTCTGCACCACGACGAAGGTGGTGCTGAGCCGCAGCGCCGCCCACACCGTGACCACGATGAGCGGGAATCCGAGGGGCAGCCCGCCGTCGTAGACGAACCCGATCAGGTAGGCGCCGACGGAGCACAGCACCACGGCCAGGTACTCGGCGACCCGCAGGGCCGGCACCGCGCGCAGTGCCCGGTCGATCGCGTGCCACCAGCCGCGCAGCGAGCGGGGCCGAGCCGGGACCGAGGCGGCCGTGCCGCCGAGCCACAGCCCGGCGGTACCGATCACGAACATCCCGGTGACGTTGCGGGCCATCCAGTCCGCGTACACGACCGTCGGCACGGGCCCGGTGGCCAGCCACAGGCCGGTCAGGCTGAGCACCGCGCCCGCGCCGGCGGCGACGGCCGCGATGATCAGCAGGCTGCCCAGCTCCCACGGGGTGGACAGCCGGCGGGTGCCGCCGGCGCCCCACAGTGTCGGGCGGAACCGGCTCAACAGTCCCACGAACACCACGGCCATCATCAGGTTCGCCGCGGCCAGCATCCCGCCCAAGAGCAGCCCGCTGCCGGTGACGATGTTGCCGGTCCACGCGATCGTGGTCAGCGCGGCCACGTCGACCCACCGGGTCCGAGCGCGGCGCTGGGCGCAGAACCACACCACAGCCACACCCGCCGCGGGCCAGACCAGTGCCAACCGGCTATCGGCCATCACGGTCATCCGGCCCACGATGAACGCGGCCGCGTACAGACCGGCGAAGGCCGTCGTACGGGCTAGCGATGCACGTGTGCTCAACCGGCTCCCTCTGGTCCCCCAAGACGGTGGTGCCCGGCCGAGACGGTCGGGTCCATCCCTCTGTTCGGACCGAGCGCGGAAACCCTGGTAGCAAAACGGTTGCCACCCGGTTAGCAGCCGGTCACCGACCTTTGCTCACACCGCCCGTGCGCAGGACCCCCGGGTACGCCTGTACGCGTGTCAGTCGTTGTCGGTGTGTCGCACCCGGTGGCGCCGGTGTTGAGCGACGGTGATCCCGGCGGTCGTCACCCAGATGATCGTGTAGACCGCGAGCAGTCCGCGTCCGTAGTGCAGCGGCAGCACCGACGGGTTGTCCGGGACCCGGCCGCGGCCCAGGACCAGCGGCAGCGCCACGACGGTCACGGCGAGGCTGATCACCGCGGCGACGCGGACGGGTGTGCGAATCCGGCACGGGACGATCCTGCCGATCAGGACGCCGGCACCGATGGTCAGCGGGAGTAGGAGCCCGTCATGGAATACGAGGACGGCGACGAGGAAGATCAGCGCGCCGCCCTTGACGTCGGGGTCGGCGAGGGCGCCGCTGACCGCGTACGCCATGAGGAGCGCGCCGGATCCGATGAGCGTGCGCCGGACGGCTTTCACGATTTGCTCCGGGCGGTGATCCGGGTGACCCACTTGGTCTGCAGGACGCCGGGGCGGTTCGGGGCGATGAGGCGCGCCGGGTAGCCGTGGTCGGGGTGCAGGACTTCCCCGCCGAGTCGCAGCGCGATGAGCGTGTACGGGTCCCGCAGGTGCGGGGGTGGCACGGTCGTGGCCCGGTATCGGCCGCTGGCCTCGAGGGATTCGACGTAGGCCTCGGCGTTCTCCGCGTCGACGCCGACGAGGGCGACCAGATCACGTAGCCGGACGCCGGTCCACGTGCCGGTCGAGCTCCAGCCCTCGACGCAGCTGATCGGCAGAACGACCGTGTGCTGCGGCAGCGCGGCCAGCTCGGTCAGGTCGAGGCTCACCCTGGTTGCGGGGCCGGTGATGGTCAGCCGGTAGCCCGGATCGAACGCGGCGTCGCGCACCCCGGCGCCGGCGGCCGTCTTGTTGACCGGCAGGCGCTGCGGGCCGGTGCCGGGCCGTCGCGGCGCGAGAACGGCGACGGGTGCGAGCGGGGCGACGGTCTGCCCGGCGGTAGCGAGGGTGATGACGCCGGCGGCCGCGCCGACGGTGCCGAGCAGCCCGCGCCGGGTGAGGGTGCCGGGCCGCGTCCGGTCGGGCGTTGCCCGGGTGAGGGCCCGGCTGATGATCGGGAGTTTGACGCCGAGGTGGGCGATCAGCGCGCCGGCGGCGAGCCACGCTGACCAGTAGTGGCCGGCGGTGAAGAAGAACGGCATCGGGGTGTACCAGCGGGCGATGTTGAGGATGCCGCTGAACAGCTGGAACAGCGCGGCGGCGACGAGGACGGCGACGCCGGCCCGTTCGATGGCGTGTGCGAGGTTGCGGGCGGGCGGCCAGCCGAACAGGCGCGGGTAGACCGACCAGAGTTTTGCGCCGAGCAGTGGCACCGAGGCCAGGCCGGTGGCCACATGCAGGCCCTGGGTGACCCGGTAGAGGCCGACCGGTCGCGACGGCCACCAGAACCAGGCGGGTGGGTGCTGGATGAAGTGGCTGATCAGGCCGGTGAGGAAACAGATGGTGAACGCGACGGCGAGGGCCAGCCCGAGCAGGCTGGTCAGGCGTGGCGAGCGCAGCCCGGAGTCGAAGGCTCCCCGTCGCAGCGGGCCGCGGCGCAGCGCCGCCGGTGGCCGCGGTAGTGGCGCCTGGACCCATCGGTTGGCTGTTCTGCCGAGCTCGGCCAGCCGGGCCGGCAGGGACCGCGGACGTGCTGGTGTGCGGCTCAGGCCGGTGCCAGCGTCGCGAACCATCGGTTCGCCTCCGTCCATTCGGCCTGGACGTGCAACGCGCTCGCGGCCGCGAGCGCGGCCAGGTCGTCCGCTGCCAGTTGGGCCCAGCGGAACGGCGCGCCGGGGCGTCCGGCCTCGTCGTGGAGCCGGGCGCCCCCGGCCCAGCTGCGGGTGCCGGGCCGGCCCAGCTCAACATGTAGCCGGCCGTCGTCGGCGAGCAGGTCGCGGCAGCGGCGCAGCAGTGCCACGGGGTCGCCGCCGATGCCGATGTTGCCGTCGGCGAGCAGCAGGTGCCGCCACCGGCCGTGTCCCGGTAGCGGACCGAAGACGTCGCGGCGCAGCGCGGTGGCGCCCCGGGCGCGGGCGATGCGGACGGCCGCGGCGCTGACGTCGATACCCAGTGCCGGGTGGCCGAGCCGGTTGAGCGCGCGGGTCAGTCGTCCGGGGCCGCACCCGACGTCGAGGGTCGGCCCGGCACAGCGGGCCAGGAGCTTCCGGTCGCCCGGCAGGTGGCCCCGGCACCAGGCGGCGGTATCGACCCGGTGACGGGTGCCGCGGTCATCGGTGAACGTGAGCACGGCGGGAAGCCCCGCGCCGGCCCGGTCGATGGCCGCGTCGAAGACCGCCAGGGCGGCAGGCGGGGCGGCCGTGGTGGTGGTCATGGCGCTCCTACCGGGGACAGCACGGTGGCGACGGCAAGCGCGAAGCGGCTGTCGGCGGTACAGAGCGCGGCGACGGCCTGAGCATCCGCCCAGGTGTCCACGTCGCGCAGCGCCGGCAGCTGCGCGACCCGGAGTCCCCGGGCCCGCAGGACGGCGAGGGTGCGCGCGCCGGTGTCCGGGGTGGACATCGGCACGTCCCGGATGGCCTGCCCATGTGCGGGATCGCGTAGTCCGAGAGCCCACCAGCCGCCGTCCTCGGCGAGTCCGAGCACCGCGTCGGCGGCATCGTCATCGAGCCGTTCGACCGCGGCGGCGAGCAGCCCGGCGCTGACCTGCGGGGTGTCCATGCCGATCAGCAGGCTTGCCACGCCGGCGATCCGGGTGTCGGCGTAGCCGTGTGCGAGGCGTTGGCCGAGCGTCGTTCCCCGCTGGGCCGTCCTGCCCCAGCCGGGCGGTGCCGGGTGGTCGCCCTCGACGACGAGGCGGCGCCGCACGCCCGGCGTGGCGGTGACGGTGGTCAGGGTGTCCGCGAGTGCGGCGGCGGCGATCTCCGCGGCCTGCTCCGGGGTGCACGGCGGGCAGAGGCGAGTCTTGACCCGGCCCGGCACCGGCGTCTTGGCCAGGACCAGCAGCTGGGCGCTCATCGGGCCAGCACCGCGCTCATGTCGCGGATCGCCCGGGCGGTGCCGCGCACCGTGCCGGTGACCTTCGACTTCGTTCCGGCCGCTCTCGGGTGGTAGGCGACGTCGACCTCGGTGACTGTCCAGCCCGCGCGGGTGGCGGCGATCAGCAGTTCGAGGGGGTAGCCGAAGCGGCGGTCCACCAGGTCGAGGGCGAGCAGGTCCGCGCGCCGGGCGGCACGCATCGGCCCGATGTCGTGCACCCGCAGGCCGGTGGTGCGGCGCAGCCGGTGTGCGAGCACGGCGTTGGCGATGCGGGCGTGCGGTGGCCAGGCGCCGCGACCGACCGGCCGGCGCCGGCCGACCGCCAGGTCCGCGGCGCCCGCGCGGACCGGGTCGGCGACCAGCGGCAACTCGGCGGGGTCGAACGAGCCGTCGGCGTCCATGACGCAGACCACCCCGTCCGCCGGGTCGGCGGCGACGATGCCGGCGTGCACCGCGGCGCCGTAGCCGGACTGTGGCACGGTCACGACCCGGGCGCCGAGGCCGCGGGCCACCTCGGCCGAACCGTCGGTGGAGGCGTTGTCGGCGACGATCGGCCGGTATCCGGCAGGCATCCGCCGCAGCAGCCAGGTCAGGGCGGGAGCCTCGTTGAGGCAGGGCAGCACAACATCGGTCACTGACGGAACGTAACCGTGGCCGACGTCGGCAGCGGCAAAAGCAGGCCTTACGGAGTGCTTACGGGCTTCACCGATCGGCGACAGGCGCGCCTGCCGCTCCTAGGGTCGGCCTGGTGACCCACATACTCGTGACCGGCGGCGCCGGCTTCATCGGCACCCACGTGACCTCCGCCCTGCTGGACGCCGGACATCAGGTCAGCGTCCTCGATGTCGGCCATCCGGCCGCACACACCACTGCGCCGCCGGAGACCGTCCACAGTGCACCGGTCTACCGCGCGGACGTCCGGGACCGGGCGGCCGTCGCCGCCGCGTTGCGCGGCGTCGACGCGGTCGTGCACCAGGCGGCGATGGTAGGTATGGGCGTCGACCTCGACGATCTGCCGGAGTACGTCGGGTGCAACGATCTCGGCACCGCCGTGCTGCTCGCCGAGATGGCCCGGGCACGCGTGCACCGTCTCGTGCTGGCCAGCTCGATGGTCGTGTACGGCGAAGGTGCCTACACCTGCCCCATCGACGGACCGACCCGCCCGGCCGCGCGCGCGGTCGCCGATCTCGCCGCGGGCCGGTTCGAGCCGACGTGTCCCTCCTGCGGACTCCCGTTGACCTCGGTGCCGGTGGGCGAGGACGCCCCGCTCGACCCGCGCAGCGTGTACGCGGCGACCAAGCTCGCCCAGGAGCACCTGAGCGCGGCCTGGGCCCGGCAGTGCGGTGGATCGGTCGTCGCCCTGCGGTACCACAACGTCTACGGGCCGGGGATGCCGCGCGACACCCCCTACAGCGGCGTCGCCGCGATCTTCCGGTCGGCGCTGGAGGCCGGCCGCACGCCCCGGGTCTTCGAGGATGGCGCGCAGCGGCGCGACTTCGTCCATGTCAGCGATGTGGCGCGGGCCAACGTCGCCGCGCTTTACGCCACCGCCCGGGACGAGCGGGCGGGGCTGCGGGCCTACAACGTGGCCTCGGGTCGGCCCGCGACGGTGGGTGAGATGGCGGCTGCGCTGGCCCGGGCGGTCGGGGGTCCGGAGCCCGTGGTGACCGGCGAGTTCCGGCTCGTCGACGTGCGCCATGTGGTCGCCTCCCCCGCCCGTGCCGCGGAAGAGCTGGGCTTCCGCGCCGAGGTCGATCTGGTGACCGGCGTGACCGAATTCGCGCACGCGCCTCTGCGCGGATGACCGTCCGCACGACACCGCCGACGGACCGGGCGGGGAACGCCGAGGTCCGTCGGTCGCCGCGCGCCGACCTCGTCACGGGCGGGTGCGCCCTCGGCCTGGTCGCGCTGGCGTCGGTCGTGGGTGGGGCCCTGTATCTGGCCGGGCGGCCGGTGCGCGCCGCGTCGGCACCCTTCACCGCCGCCTGGTTGCCGCATGTCGGCCCGGGCACGCCGCTCGCGCTCTGCGTCGCGGGGCTGGTGGCCTGGCACGGTCCGCGCCTCGCGAGGGTGCTGGGCTGGCGGCGGCTGATGGTCGCCGGGTACGCGGCGGCAGCCGCGTGGATCCTCTCACTCGCGCTGGTGGACGGCTGGCAGCGCGGGCTCGCGGGGCGACTCGTCACCAGGCACGAATATCTCAGCGAGGTCGCCAGGGTCACCGACGTGCCCGCCCTGCTACGCGGGTTCACCGGACGGATCCTCGACTTCCAGCCGGATTCGTGGACCACGCATGTCGCCGGCCACCCGCCCGGCGCCCTCCTCGTCTTCGTCGCCCTCGACCGCGTCGGCCTCGGCGGCGGGGCCTGGGCCGCCCTGGCATGCGTCGCGGCCGGTGCGCTGATCACGGTGGCGGTGCCGGTGACGATCCGCGCCCTAGGTGACGAGGACGCCGCGCGCACGGCGGTGCCGTTCCTGGTCTTGTTCCCCGGCGCGATCTGGATCGGGGCCTCCGCCGACGGCCTGTTCGCCGGAGTCACCGCGACCGGCGTGGCACTGCTCGCGGTGGCGCTGACCCGGCGGCAGCTCTGCACGGGCATGGCGGCCGGGGCGCTACTGGCCGCCGGCCTCTACCTGTCCTACGGCCTCACGCTCATCATCGTTCCCGCGCTCGCGGTGGTGCTCCTCGCACGGCGGACCGGTCGCCTGCCATGGCGCACCATCGGCGCGACTGTCAGTGCCGGGGTGACGGTCGTGGTGGCTTTCACGCTCGCCGGCTTCTGGTGGCTGGACGGCTACCGCCTCGTCGTCGCGCGGTACTACCAGGGCGTCGCGAGCGACCGGCCCTACGCGTACTGGGTGTGGGCGAACCTCGCGCTGGTCGTCGCCTGCGCCGGTCCGGTCGCCGCGGTGATCCTGCGGCGAGCCGCGGTCCGGGCCGACCCGGCGGCGCTGCTGCGCCGCCCATCAAGGTTGCTCCGCCTCGAGCCCTTCGTCCTGCTGCCCCTCGCGGGCCTGTTCGCGATCCTTGCGGCGGACCTGTCCGGGCTCAGCAAGGCGGAGGTGGAGCGGATCTGGCTGCCGTTCGCGATCTGGCTGCCGGCGGGCGCCGCGCTGCTCCCGCCGCCGACACGGCGCGGCTGGCTCCTCACCCAGGCGGCGACCGCACTGCTGATCAACCACCTCCTGCTCACCACCTGGTGACAGACCTCATTTCCTCGGATCCACCAGCTGATGATGGCCGACGTGCGCGCCCAGGTCGTGCTCAACTTCGCCACCGAGTTCGAGAACTACCGCGACTTCAAGCCCGGCGACTATCAGGCTCCGGCGCTGGCCACGATGCTTGATCAGGTCATCGCCTGGAGCGCCGCCCTCGCACCGCTGCGCGCCGAGCAGGTCCCGGCATGACGCTCGCCGTAGCCGGACTGGCCGGGCGCGACGTACTCGTGGTGGGTGGAACGGCGACCCCGGCGATCAGGACCTCCGGCCCGGAGCTGGACCACCAACGTCAGTCGACACGCGTGAGAGTTCCAACCTCGGCCCCGCCAGATCTCGCCGCTCACGGGACACCACCGCCGCCTCCACCGGCAGGGTCAGCGACCGGCCCACAACGCGGCGGCGCACCGGCGCTCGCCGCGAACAGAGGCCGACGGGCAGCCGGTTCGGCCGGCGGCGGCTTCCGCACCCCGCCGGCCCGATCACGCAGACAGGTGGACCGGCTTGTTGGTGAACTGCTCGATGTCGCCCGCACTGACGTCGAGCAGCCGGTAGGCGAGATCGCTGAGCGCACGGGCGGCGGCAAGCTCATCACCGATTTCGGGCACCTCCCGGTCCCGTGGGCTGCGCCGAGCCTCCCCCTCGCCCCGTAACCCGGTTCGGGTGCCCGAGTGCAGGCGCGCCTCGGCCCGGGTCCGTCGGTCCTCCTCGTGTTCGCTGATCAAGATGTCCACGGTCCATTGGCGTGTGTGCATCACATGACTCCTTTCAGCTCCGCCTCCATCTATCGCAGTCCGGCCGCGGCGCCACGACCAGTGCCGTTGGTCCCCTCCTAACCCGTCGACGCCTCGCGACGGGCCGGGCGGCCCTGCCGTACCCGGTCACAAACGCGCCATGCTCGGCACTGGCATGGCGCAGGTGGCACCAGGCCCTGACATCAAGGCCGCTCGGTTCACCATCGCGAAGATCACCCTCCGCCGGTGGGAACCGGTCCGGCCGGTACGTCCGGGATCAGGCTGAACGGCCCTTCCTCCTCCTGAGCGTTGTGCAGGCGCAGGACGGCGTAGAGGCCGTAGAGCAGCCGCCGGACGTCGACGACGTCCTCCGGTTCGGGCCGGTCGGATAGATCCGCCAGGCTGCGACGCAGCCGGCTGACCTGGTGCTCGATCTCCGCATGGGTGCGGCTGAGCCCGCCCGCCGCTTCCGCGCCGCCGAGAGCGCGGACCATGATCGGCAGCAATTCCGCCTCCTCGGCACGCTCATGCGGTAGCAGCTGCGCCTCCAACTGAGCCAACAGCACGCGAACGGGCCGCAGGTCGTACGGAGGCCCGCTCAGACCGTCCGCGACGGTCCGCACCTGCTCCACCAGCGGACGGACGTCGCGGTGCTGGGCGTACAGGCGGCGGGCGACCCGCACATCGGCGGCCGCCATGGCGACGGTGTGGGTGCGGGCGGGCAGCAGCGCGGTCAACGCGATCCCGATCGCCGCGAGGTCGATGCCTTCCTGTAGCAGCGCGCCTGCCGCCGGCGGGAGATGGCCGGTGGCCGCGACCAGCATCGCGATCCCGGACAGCCCCATTCCCACCACGACCGCCCGCATCGCGATCGCCTTGCTGCGCCGGGCGATGAGGATAGCGTCGGCGAGCGCGTCGATCCGGTCGACGGTGAGGACCACGTCGGCGGCTTCAGCCGACGCGGTGGCGCCACGGGCGGCCAGTGCCACGCCGACACCGGCCGCCGCCAGCGCGGGTGCGTCGTTGATGCCGTCGCCAACCATGATGGCCGGCTGGTGGGCCTGTTCAGCGCGGACCAGGGCCAGTTTGTCGGCCGGATCGCAGTCGGCGTGCACGGCGTCGATACCGACGACCCGTCCGACCGTTTCGGCAGCGTCCGCGCGATCTCCGGTGATCAGGACGGTCCGCCGGATCCCGACCGTCCGCAACGCCCGGATCATCCGCGGCGCCTCGGGTCGAATCGGATCCTCCAGCAGCAGCGCCCCGGCCGGTACGCCGTCGACCGCGGCGAACACGATCAGCGATCCGTCCAGGGAGGCGCGGCGGCGGGCGCGGCGCAGCCAGGCCGGCGGCGTCTCCGCCACGATCCATCCGGCCTTGCCCAACCGGATCCGGCGGCCCTCGACGATGCCCTCGATGCCGTGGCCGTGGCGCTCGGCCACCTGTTGCGGACCTGCCAGCGCCAGGTGCCGGTCACGGGCGGCGGTGACGATCGCGCCGGCCAGCACATGCGCGGATGCCTGGTCGAGGCTGGCGGCCAGCCGCAGCAGCTCGTCCGCGTCCGGTCCGCTGGGCGCGGTCACCACGTCGGTGAGAACGGGGTGCCCCCCGGTGAGCGTGCCGGTCTTGTCGAACAGCAGGCTGCGGCCGGCCGCGAGCCGTTCCAGCGCGCCACCGCCCTTGATGATCACCCCGTGACGGGCGGCGCGGGACAGCCCCGACATGAGGGCGATGGGGGCGGCCAACAGCAGGGGGCAGGGCGTGGCGACCACGAGGACCGCGACCGCGCGTACCGGATCTCCGGTCACCGCCCAGGCCACACCGGCCAGCAGAAGCGTAAGTGGCACGAACCCCACGGCGAACCGGTCCGCCAGCCGCACGAACGGCGCGGTAGCCGCCTGCGCCTGCTCGACCAGGCGGACCAAGCCCGCATACGTCGACTCCCGCGCCGACGCCGTGGCAATCAGCTCGAAGGGCCTGCCGGCGTTGACGACACCGCTGCGTTGATCCTCCCCGGCGCGGCGCTCGACCGGGACAGGCTCACCGGTCAACGCCGACTCGTCCAGCACCGCCGGGCCAGCAGCCGCCCATCCACCGGCACTACCTCACCGGCACCCACCAGCAGCCGCTCACCGACCACGACGTCGCCGACCGGCACCTCCACCGGCCCTGACGCCGTGACTCGCCGGGCGGTCCGCGGAGCACGCGCGGCCAGCATGCTCAGTTCCCGACGCGCCCGCGCCGACGCGCGGGCCTCCAGCAGCACCCCGGTCGCCAGCATCACCGCGATCACCGCACCGGCAAGCGCCTCCTCCACCCACAGCGCCCCCGCCAGCGCCAACCACGCGATCACGTCGACGCTGGGCTGTCGGCGACGCGCAGCCGCCACCAGAGACACGGTGGAGTACCCAAGCCCCAGCAGCGTCGCCGCGACCCAGGACGCCGCAGCGGCATCGGGGCGCGAATTGGCCAAGCCGACACCAGCCGCGAGCAAACCCAGCACGGCGACGAACAACATCTCCGCGCGACGCCGCCACACCCGACGCACCACAACGTCCTCCTGGCCTTGACCCGGCATACGCCCAGATCCACGGTTCCCGGCGAACCGAACAGCGGGAAGGGCCGGAAGACCCGCCACTACCCGTCACTTGTCGACCACGAGACCGACAAATCGCCGAAGCAGACCATCTGGATGGAACGCCCGCGACTGCCTGAGTGACGCGAGCCGGAGCCGCAGCGGACGGTCCAGCGGCTGGTAGAGAGGAGCCGGCCGGCGCTGTGCGCCGGCCGGCGATTGAGTGGCGAGGTCACTTCTTGGTGATCGCGATCTGCCGACCGGCCACTTCCGGCGCGGTCAACGGAACCATGATCTCCAGGATCCCCTTGTCGTAGGTCGCGGTGATCGCGGCCTCGTCGGCGTTGGCGGGCAGCCGCACCGAGCGATGCAGCATGCCGTACCGGAACTCCGAGCGGCCCGACCCCGCGTCCTGCTCGTGCCGTTCCGCCTCCACGGTCAGCACGCCGTTGAGTGCGGTGATCTGCACGTCCTTCTCCGGGTCCATCCCCGGCAACTCGGCGCGCAGCACGTACTCCTCATCGGTCATCCGGTCCTCAACACGGAACGCCTGCACCGGACGCGGGAAGTCGACCTCCAACCAGTCGGTCATGTCCCCAAACAGGCGGGGCAACAGGGCTGTCATATCCCGACCTCCCTTCGGTTCTTCCAGTTCCATCACACCTCGCGAAGCGCGCGGCTTCCAGGGCCGAACGTCCTCAAGTGCCACGGACGATGACAACCGGGCCGTAAGACGAGCCGGGCGCCGTCGCGTTGCGGCTTGCCCAAGACACCGGCAGGCTCGCAGGTTCACGGACGCCGCTCGAAGAACCGCCCGACCCGGCGATCGGCTCGGGTGTCAGGGCGAGCGCCGCCGCAGGATCGCCGCGCCCAGCATCAGCGCGACCACCGCCGCCGCAACGACGATCGCCAGATCCAGCCACATCCGCGGCGTGGCCGAGGCGTGCGTGCCCACCTCGGTCAGTGCCTCGACCGCGTACGACATCGGCATGACGTCGCTGATCGCTTGCAGCCAGCCCACCATTTGTTCGCGCGGCACGAACAGCCCGCACAACAGCACCTGCGGCAACACCACCGCCGGCATGAACTGCACCGCCTGGAACTCACTGCGCGCGAAGGCGCTGACGAACAGACCCAGCGCCATCCCCAGCAGCGCGTTGCCGACCACGATCAGCGCGACCAGCCAAGGACTGCCCACCGTGTTCACCTCGGTGTGTTCCGAAACCTCGATGAGTACCCGGGCCGGATGCCCGGCCACGACGCTCTTCAGAACTCCGACGCCGGGCACGTCGGGGCGATTGCCTCCCGCACCGTTTGGCCAGGATCCTGTCGGCGGTCGCGGCGAATTCTCTGGTATGGAGCCTTCGCGGCCGAACGGCGCCTCTCGGAGCGAGTGTCGAACTGCAGCAACAGTGGCCAGAACGCCGCGCGTCGATGTACGGCTTACCTCTGCAGGTGGTGCATACCTTCAACTGGACGCCACCCAGCCCGGCACACGGCGATGCCGACCCCGGCATCGCCGGCAAAGACCTGCTCCAGCATGCGGTGACCGCGGCCCAGGACGTCTCACCCCGCCTCGCGATCAGCGCCCGACTCCTGGAGGGTGCACCCAGCCCGACGCTACTGCGGCAGGCACACACCGCCGCCTTGCTCGCTATCGGCGACGGCGGGCTGTCCTCCCACGTCAGCCTTCCGACGCACACCAGCGCGGTGCACATCGCCGCCCGCGCCTCCTGTTCGGTGCTGGTCGCCCGGGCGCAGCACCGGTCCGAGGGCTCCATCGTGGTCGGCGTCAACGGATCCCCAGCCTCCGAACGTGCCCTGGACTTCGCCTTCGACACCGCCGCCCGCAGCGGCGCCGATCTTGTCGTCGTCAGGGCCGGTACATCGGCCACCGAGGCAGAGGACAAGAACGACGATCAACTCCGGCAACTCGCGGACCTCGTCGACGCGCGGGAGGACAAATACCGCATCGCGGCTCGGACCCGGGTGCCACCCGGCGACCCGGCGGCGGTGCTGGTCGCCGAGTCGGAGCGGGCCGGTCTCGTGATCATCGGCGCCCGCGGCCAACAGCCCTACGGCGGCCTGCTCGGCTCGACCGCCCAGACGATGCTGCATCACAGCTGCGCGCCCCTCATCCTGGTCCGCGGCCTGATGGCGCCACGGCCCGGCGGGTCCGGCGCACGCCCCGACCTCGGCGCAGGTCAACTCATGCACCGCTGACGACGCTGCACTGCCTGCACAGGGCGAAGAACGGCGAATTGACCTGGGCGGCCCGCGATGGAGAACAGCGTGCCCGCCGGGACGCGCGGACCGGCCTTGCCGGATCGGCAGGACGCGGCCATCGGCCGCCCGCTGTGGGGCTGACCGTCGAACTGGCCGAGGCCCTCCGTAACCTCGGCCGCGACCGGTCGGATCGGGAGCCGTTCGGAAGGAACCGACACGACCTCCTCCTCTGGTCATGGAGCGACCCGTTGTAACACGGTCAGGCCGGCGGGGCCGTCCGGTCGCCGGTCCCGGACACGGGTCGAGGTTGGGCCGGGCCTCGGAGACCTGGCGCTTCCGCCGAACGCGCACCACTTGGCGGATCAGCAGCACCAGGGGCAGCCCGGCGAGTGCCCATTCCTACAAGACGAGAACGGTCACGACCGACGCCTGGGACTCAGTACGCGGGTGGGCGCGCCCGGACCACGACCGTGGGGCATGCGGCGTGGAAGATGAGGTGCTGGCTGACCGAGCCGAGCGCGAGCCCGGTGAGTCCGCCGTGGCAGCGATCGCCGACGACGACCAACTGCGCGGTATGTGACCACTCGCCGAGCAATGGCCCCGCGCCGCCGCGCAGGACCTGGCGGCGGATCGGAACATCGGGATACCGGCCGCCGGCGCCCGACAGTGCCTCCGCCAGCACACGCCTCTCCCGCGCGTCACCGGACCGGCACTCGCGCTTCGCCGCCAGGTCGAGGTCCAGCTCCGTCGAGTCGTGTCCAGTCCACGCGTGCAGGGCCACCAGCGGGCTACCGCGCAGCGATGCCTCCTGCAGGGCGAAGTCGAGAACCCCGGTGGACTGCGCGGATCCGTCGACACCTACCACCACCGGGCCAGTGGTACGCGGCTCACCGTGCACGATGAGCACCGGGCAGGCAGCGTGCGAGGCCAACTCGGTCGCCACGGAACCGAAGAGCAGGCCACCCATCCCCCGTTCGCCCACCACCAGCAGATCCGCGCGCCGGCTCTCGTCCGCCAGGACCGCCGCCGGCCGGCCGGTCACCAATTTCGTGCTCACGGGAACATCGGTCGCTACCTTGTCGGCGAACCCAGCGGCCTCGGTCAGATAGCCATAGGCCTGATCGCGCGACGCCTCCGGCGAGGTCTCGGTGACTCCGGGTGGCCGCGGCACGGGCAGTTTCGGCCAGACCAGCACGTGGACGATCCGCAGCGGGCGATGCCGGAGTGCAGCCTCGGCGGCGGCCATCTCGACCGCGACCATACTGTGCGACGACCCGTCCACGCCGACAACCACGGCGGCTCCGGCGACACTCGTCATGACGTCACCTCCGTGCTTCCCGTGCGTCGCTCCGATCCGGACCGGCGGCCGCTAGGGACAGCATCCGCCGACCACACGCCTGCCGGCAGGGCCGATGGTCCCGTACGCCTGCCGGCAGGGCCGCGGCCGGTGAGCGCCCCGCCTCGCGAAAGCGCTGTTTACCCGCCTCAGATAGGGGTGGGCGCCTGCCGTAGTCGGGCCCGCCGGACGTCGCGTGGCGCCGCCGCGGTGAATCGCGGCGTTCGCAGGACGAATTCACGATTCGCGGTAGCGCCAACACCGGACGGTGAAGCCCTTACCTGGCATGACGGCCGCGAGAAGACCCGTACTGATCATCGAACCGGCTGGCGTGCCTCGCCTCGTCGTGGGCGAGTTCGTCGAACAGACGTGCGGCGCCCGTATCACCGTGCCGCGCCGCCCGGTCGCGGTATGCGGGGTAGGTGATCGTCGCTTCTTCCCGCTCGCCCGCTACAGCCGTGCGCAGGTTCGCCTCCGTGGACCGCACCAATCCGGCGAGGGCCGCCTCCTCCGCGAAATGCTCGTTGCGCTCCTGGCTACCCGCGGCCGTGAAGAGCCGGGCCAAACGCGGCTGGCCGGCCAACCGGGCATGCCCGGCGTACAGCGCGTACTTCAGGCTGGCGAACGCCTCGCCGTGCACCGCACGATCGAGGTTGGCCAGCGTCTGGCCGGTGCAGCGCGGCAGCCCGGCGGGGATCGGACCGGCCGGCACCCGGTCCCCGACCGGGAACCGCTGGTCGGCGTCCGGGTTCATGAGCGCGTCGCGGGCGGCCGCGAACCACTGCGCATGGCGTTTCTCGTCGCCGCTGATTTCGGTGAACAACTCCGCCGCCGCGGTACAACCGTCCCGCCGTGCCTGCCGGGCGAATGCGGGGTACATCACGGTCGCCTCGTAACGCTCCCCGGCGATAGCGTCGGTCAGGTTGTCCACGTCGCTGCCCACCAGGTCGGTGAGCCGCGCCAGCTCGGCGAAATGCTCGTACCGCTCCTGACGCGCGGTATCCCGGAAGAGCTTGGCCACCGCCTCCAGGCCGGCGTCCGCCGCCTCCGCCGCGTAGGCGCGGTATACCGCGTAGGCATAAGCCTCGCCGTGCATGGCCGCCACCGCGTCCGCCCGTGTGGTCGAACTGATGCCGCCCAGATCGTGGCTGTCGCCGGCCGCATACCCCGCTGCAGGTGCCCAAACCACCACGGCGACGGCCAACCCGACCCCGAGCGCAGAACGCGCGCGCATGGGTACCTCCAGTTATTGAGAACACCGGCAACTGCCACATTTTTACCATTCCGACCGACCTCTCGTGCGGCTTCCGCCATGAGCTGGTCGTTCAGCAGACCGCTGTCCTCGCGGGCGCTGAACAGTAAGTCGTTCCTCTCATGAAAAAAGGTAGATCGGCGGAACTTATGGCCTTCAGTCCCTACGGCCCCTCCAGCGGGAGCGCCCGCCATGGCAGCCGTACCCGCACCGACCGATGCAGGCCCCACTTCGACGTTCTTCGTGCTGCTCAAGAGCCAGGCGGAGCTGAGCGCCGCACCTACGCGTACGCGACACGCCAATCGCGCCCGTTAAATCAGGCCGCGAGCTGCTGTTCGGTGTGGTGTTGGTTGCCGCCCTGCAGGGCCGTGTTGTAGGTGGTGTTGTTCTGCCAGCAGCGCCAGATGATGCGGACCCATGCTCGGGCGAGGATGCGGGTGGCGTGGGGGTGGTCCTTGCCGCTGGCGCGTGCCCGGTTGTAGATGTCGGCGGCCCAGGGGCTGGCGTGGCGGCTGTTGTCGGCGAAGGTGGTAATCGCCTGACGGAGCCGTTTGTTGCAGGCCCAGCGGAACGACACGCCTCGTTGTTTGCCGGATGCCTTGGTGACCGGGGTTATCCCGGCCAGCGCGGCGATGGCGTCAGGGTGGTCGAACGCGGCGCGGGCGTCGCCCCATTCGGCCAGTATCTGGGCGGCGTTGACGGTGCCGGCGCGGGGGAAGGACCGGAAGATCTTCCCGTCGGGGTGGGTGTCCATCTTCTCAGCGATGGTGCGGTCGAGGTTCTTGATCCCAGCGTTGAGGGCGCTGATCACACCAACCTGGGCCAGTACTGCCGCGCGTACGCCCTCGCACAGATCAGGATCGGTCGTGCCCGCCGGCGCCGAGCGCAGGCGGGCCAACAGGACCGCGGCGGGTTTCTTGCCGGAGTAGCCCTGCTTGGCGCAGAACGCGGCGAGCCGTGTCTCGGTCAGCGAGGCCGCCGACGCGGCGGTCGGGTACTTCGTGAGGAAGGCCAGCGCGATCGCCGAGGACAGGCTGGCGAAGATCGTCTTGGCGCCGGGCCAGTGCGTGTCCAGCAGTGCGGCGAGCTGGTTGACCGCGGCTACCCGGGCGTCCACCAGGTCGCCTCGGGTCCGTGTCACCGCCCGCAGTGCCTTGGTGGGGCCGGAGTACGGGACCGCGGGACGGAGCCGGTGGATGCGTACTCGCAGGTAGTCGGCGATCACGTGTGCGTCGCCGGGGTCGGACTTGGCGCCGGAGAGCACCTCGGCCTCACGCCAGGTCTTGATCGCGTTCGGCTTGACCGGCATCACCGGGTGCCCGGCTTCCAGCAGGGCGTCCACCAGGCGCCCGTCCGGACGCTCGATCGCGACCGGCGTCGACTCGGTGTCACCGAGCTTGTCCAGCCGGGCGAACCCAGCAGCGGTGTGCTCGACGGTGAACGCCGCGACCTTACGCCCGGCCCGGTCCAGCACGCACACGGCGTGCTCCGTGCTGGCCCAGTCGATCCCGACGAAGAACAGCGATCCATCTTCCAGCGACAACCCTGTCGCCTTCCTACTCGCAGCACGAGGCAGGGGCCAGGCGGAGGCGAAGGAACCGACAGTCGAGTGGTCACTAACCGGCGCTCTACGGCGCGTCCCTCTGTCATCGATCAGCGGTTCCGGGGAAGCCGGGGGCGGCAGTGTCATCGAGGCCCACGAGGGGCGACCACATTAGGCCGTCACCCCGGCTTCCGCCTAGTTCCTACCACAAGCCCTGTCCAAGGACCCGCACGGAAGAGGGTGCACTAGTGACCGCGTCCCCGACTCGTCCTGAAGTTCTTGACGCCGCACGGGTGATGCTCGCCCAGATGGGCATCAGCGCGGTCGACCCTCCTACAGGCGGCCGGTGGCACACGTAGGCCGGTACCAACGTTCGCCGAGTACGTGCCGGTCGTGGCCGCCGCGGTACCGCCGGGTTCACGGCGGATGTACGGCACCTACTGGAGCAAGGCCGTCGCCAGGTAGGGCGATCGGCGGCTGGACGAGATCACCCCGACCGAGATCGAGGCTCCGGCCCGCGAGACCCAGGCGAATGCCTTGCAGCGCCGCAACAGTAGGGGCGGGCGCAGCGCGAGCGAGCATCAGATTGCGGCGTTGCGATGCCTGTACAAGCGGGCCGTCGCGGACGGCATCATCACCGAGGCGGCGAACCCCGCGGCGAAGGTCGCCAAACCGGCCCGGCTGTCCAGTACCCGCAGCGCGCTGACCGACGCCCGGATCGCCGAACTGGTCGAGGCTGCCTCGACCACCGGCAACGACCCGGAGCTGGACGCTCTCATCGTGCGGCTGCATATCGAGACGGGCGGTGCGCTCGCGTTACGGCCGATGGACCTGGACGTCGAGCAGTGCCTGATCATGCTGAGGGAGAAGGGCGGCACGTTCCGTTGGCAGCCCGTCTCCCCCACCCTGATGCAATACCTGGTGAGGCACGCCACCGAACGCCGTGCGCCCGGCGACGGGCAGTTACTGCGCTACGCGAACACCAAACCGGTAACCCGCCGCCGATACGACTACCTATGGCAACGGCTGGGGAGGACTCTGCCCTGGGTGGCCACCCAGCAGGTCTCCGCGCACTGGCTACGCCACACCACGCTCACCTGGGTCGAACGCGTCTACGGCTACGGCGTCGCCCTCGCCTACGCCGGACACGCCGAAACACCCAACGACGCCGGCACCACCGCCCGCTACGTCAAAGCCACCCTCGAAGAGGTGGCAACCGCCCTGACGGCACTGACCGGCGAACCGCATCCGCTTGCCCTGCCGGGGGACGCCGAGTCGTAGGAGTTGGCGAGGCACGGGGCCCTTGCGGTCAGTGCTGCCACCGTAGAGCCAGGTGGCGTAGCTGGCGGGATCGGATCAATGTTCGGAAGTTCTAGTTCGGGGGTGCTTGCAAATGTCAGTGGACGGTGACGGCCGACGCGCACACGGCTCGAGTGCGCGTCCGGCCTCGCAGCCCGCGGGTCGAAGTCTCGCAGCCGGTGATAGCCGCGGGCCGGCCGTCGTGTGCTTGCACTGTGGACCTGCCGGATTCCTGACGCGAGTGGCCGCGATTTACCGGAGCGAGCGGGACGTGGTGAAGATGCGAGGGCTGGCCGTCGGAGCGTCAGGTGGTGTCGTGCCTGTCAGCGGGCGGGGGTCTCGGATCAGTGCTGGCCCTGGCTTTGGCGCCGCCGCGGCGGCCGCGCTCCGTGGCGGTGCCGGCAGTGCTGTTGGGCTTGGTCGGTTGGCTCGCCTTGGTCGTCGCGGCGACGGCTCTGAACGTCGACGGCGACTCCGGGGCGGGACCTGCAGCGGGGATACTAGCGGTCGTTGGTGCGGCGTGTGGCGCCCTTGTCTGGTCACGGCACCACGGCGACGGCGTCACTCAGCGGGATGTCGACCGGGCACGATGGCTTCCTACCGGCCGTCATGTGCGAGACCGCTGCCGATCGGCAGCATCTCCGAACCTGGCTAGGTGGTCATGGATCAGACGAACGGCCATGGACCCCTCGCCGACCGCGGAGGCGACCCGTTTGATCGAGCCGCTGCGGACGTCACCCACTGCGAGGACGCCGGGGCGGCTGGTCTCGAGCATCACCGGCTGCGGTGCGTCGGTGCGCGCCTGCGCTCCGGTCAGGACGTAACCGCGGTCGTCCAGGGCGACACTGGACGCCAGCCAGCCGGTGCACGGCTGCGCCCCGATGAAGGGAAACAACACCGTCGTCGGGACCTCCTGCCGCTCACCGGTCCCGGTGTCGCGCACGCCGAGCGCCTGCAGCCGGCCGTCGTCGCCGATCAGCTCGGCGACCTCCGTGTGGTGCAGCACTTCGACGTTGGGCAGTCGCTCGATCTGGTCGACCAGGTACCGAGACATATCGCGGTTCAGGTCGTCGTGCCGGATGATCAGCCGTACCTGCGCGGCGTGCTGGGCGAGGAAAACCGTGGCCTGTCCGGCCGAGTTGCCGCCGCCGACAACGGACACCGGCTGCCGGTCGCAGAAGACCGCCTCCATGAACGTGGCGGCGTAGTACACGCTGGTGCCCTCGAACTCCGCGAGGCGCGGCACGTCGAGTCTCCGGTACCGCGCGCCGGTGGCGATCACCACCGTCCGGCTCCGCAACTGCGCCCCGTCGTCGAGGTGCACGATCTGGTCGCTGTCGGCCCATTCGAGGCGTACCGCCTCGGCCGGAACGTTGAGGTCGGCGCCGAACTTCTTCGCCTGCACCACGGCGCGGTCGGCCAGGTCGGCGCCCGAGATGCCGGCCGGGAAACCCAGGTAGTTCTCGATCCGAGAGGAGGTACCGGCCTGCCCGCCGGTGGCCACCGCGTCGAGGACGACCGTCGAGAGTCCTTCGGAAGCCCCGTACACGGCGGCGGCGAGGCCGGCCGGCCCCGCGCCGACCACGACGACGTCGCACCTGGCCTCGTCCTGGCAGGAGCGCCGCATGCCGGCGACCCGGGCCAGTTCCGCGTTCGAGGGGTTGCGCAGCACCCTGTCCCGCCAGATCACCACCGGCGTGTCCTTTGCACCGATGGCCAGCCGACGCAACAGCTCCTCGGCGCCCGGATCCTCCTCCAGGTCGATCCAGGTATGCGGAACCCGGTTGCGGGCGGCGAGTTCGCACAGGCGGCGGGTGTCCGGGCTGAACCGCGAACCGACGATCTTGATGCCGGTGATGCCGCCGATCAGCAGTTCCCGGCGGGCTAGAAAACTGCGCAGGATCAGGTCTCCGAGCTCGGGCTCCTCGCGGACCACTTCGTACAGCTCGTGCAGGGGCACCGCGAGAACCTCGCCCGGTTCCTGCGCGACCATCGAGACGAAGGACGGCTGGCCGGTGAGCAGGCCGAGTTCGTCGAGAAACCGGCGCGGGCCATGTACCCGGATCATCCGGTCCTTCGGGGTGCCGTACCCCTCGACAACGGCGACCTTGCCGGACAGCACGACGAGGAAGTCGCGGTCCCGCTGCCCCTCGGCGACAAGCACGTCATCCCGCTGGACCGGCCGCTTCCCGCCGCGCCGGCTCAGCATTTCGATCTGCTCGTCGGACAGGCGGGGGTAGGCCCCGGCCACATCCGGTGTCTCGGCGAGCCGCTCCTCGTTCGGGTTCACGCTGCGCTCCGCAGGACCTCGTCGGTCCAGCTGCGCAGGACCGACGCGGGTGCGGCGCCGGCCCGGCGCGCCACCACCTTGCCGTCGCGCATCAGGATCAAAGTGGGTACGGCCTGGATCGTGAACCGCTCGGACAGCTTAGGCGCCTTGTCCACGTCGACCTTGACCAGCTTGACCTTGCCGGCCAGGTCGCGGGCCACCTGTTCCAGCGCGGGGCTGACCTGCCGGCACGGGCCGCACCAGGTCGCCCACATGTCCACCAGGACCAGGATGTTGGCCCGCTCGGCCACGTCGCCGAAGTCGTCGTCGCCGGCCTCGGCCATCCAGGGCAGCGGCTTGTGGCAGTTGCCGCAGTGCGGGATGCCCTCGGCGGCCGCGGGGACCCGGTTCTTGCGCCCGCAGTTCGGGCACTCGATCACCTTGCTGTCCACGTCATTCCGCCGGCGGGTTTTCGTAGGTGACGGTCAGCTCGCCGTCGATCAGGTCCACCCTGATAATCGCGCCGTCCCGGGCATCCCCGGCTAGCAGCGCCCGGCCGATGCGGGTCTCCACCTCGCGGGCGATGAAGCGGCGCAGCGGCCGGGCGCCGTACACCGGATCGAAGCCCTGGCGGGCGATGAACCTCTGTGCCTCGTCGGTGACCTCCAGCGTCATCCGCCGCTCGGCCAGCCGCTCGCGCAGCTCGTTGAACATCAGGTCGACGATGCGCTCGATCTCCGGCTGGGTGAGGGGCTTGAACAGCACGATGTCGTCGACGCGGTTGAGGAACTCGGGGCGGAAGTGCCGCCGCAGCTCGCCCATGACCAGCTCGCGGCCCTCGGGCTTGATCTCGCCGGCGTCGGAGATGCCCTCGAGCAGGTACTGGGAGCCGATGTTCGAGGTCATGATGATCACGGTGTTGCGGAAGTCGACGGTGCGGCCCTGCGCATCGGTGAGACGCCCGTCGTCGAGCACTTGCAGCAGCGTGTTGAACACGTCTGCGTGTGCCTTCTCGATCTCGTCGAAGAGCACCACGGAGTACGGCTTGCGCCGGACCGCCTCGGTGAGTTGCCCGCCCTCTTCGTAGCCGACGTATCCGGGCGGCGCCCCGACCAGCCGGCTCACGGTGTGCCGTTCCTGGTACTCGCTCATGTCGATCCGGACCATGTTGTCCTCGGAGTCGAACAATGCCGCGGCCAGCGTGCGCGCCAGCTCGGTCTTGCCGACTCCGGTGGGGCCGAGGAAGATGAATGACCCGATCGGCCGGCGCGGGTTCTTGATGCCGGACCGGGCGCGGATGATCGCGTCGGTGACCAGCTGAACGGCTTCGTCCTGTCCGACCACCCGCTCGTGCAGGATCTGGTCCAGGCGCAGCAGCTTCTGGCGTTCGCCCTCGGTCAGCCGGCTGACCGGGATTCCGGTCCACCGGGAGACGATGCCGGCGATCTCGGCCTCGGTGACGACCTCGCGGAGCAGCCGCTTGCCGCTCTGCTTCGCGGCGAGCCGCTGCTCCTCGGCCTGTAGCCGGCGTTCCAGCTCCGGTAGTTTGCCGTGCCGCAACTCGGCGGCCCGGTTGAGGTCGTAGTTGCGTTCCGCCTGTTCCGCCTCGTGCCGGATCTGTTCGATCTCCCGACGCAGCTCCTGGACCCTTCTCAGGGCCTGCCGTTCGGCGTCCCACTGGGCGCGCAGCGCGTCAACTTCGGCGCGCAGGTCGGCGAGTTCCTTGCGGAGCTGGTCGAGCCTGGCCAGGCTCGCGGAGTCTTCCTCCTTGGACAGTGCTGCTTCCTCGATCTCCAGGCGGGTCAGGCGCCGGGTGAGCTCGTCGAGTTCGGCCGGCATCGAGTCGATCTCCGTCCGCAGCATCGCGCACGCCTCGTCGACCAGGTCGATGGCCTTGTCCGGAAGGAACCGGTCGGTGATGTACCGGCGGCTGAGGACCACCGCGGCGACCAGAGCCGCGTCCTGGATCTTCACGCCGTGGAAGACTTCCAGCCGTTCCCGCAGTCCGCGCAGGATCGAGATGGCGTCCTCCTCGGTCGGCTCCTCGACGAGCACCGGCTGGAAGCGGCGCTCCAGCGCCGCGTCTTTCTCGATGTGCTTGCGGTACTCGTCAAGCGTCGTCGCGCCGATCATGTGCAGTTCGCCGCGGGCGAGCATCGGCTTGAGCATGTTGCCGGCGTCCATTGCGCCCTCGGCGCCGCCGCCGGCGCCGACGATCGTGTGCAGCTCGTCGATGAACAACAGGATCCGTCCCTCGGCGGCCTTCACCTCGGACAGCACGGCCTTGAGCCGTTCCTCGAACTCGCCGCGGTACTTCGCGCCGGCCACCAGGGAACTCATGTCGAGGGCGAACACCACCTTGTCCCGCAGTCCCTCGGGCACGTCGCCGTTGGTGATCCGCTGGGCCAGGCCCTCCACGATGGCGGTCTTGCCGACGCCCGGTTCACCGATGAGCACCGGGTTGTTCTTCGACTTGCGGGACAGGATCTGGATCACCCGGCGGATCTCGCCGTCGCGTCCGATGACCGGGTCCATGGTGCCGGCGGCGGCGTCGGCGACCAGGTCGCGGCCGTACTTGGCCAGCGCCTCGTAGGCGACCTCCGGCATCGCCGAGGTCACCCGCTGGTTGCCCCGGATCTTCGTCAGCTCCTGGAGGAAGCCGTCACGGGTGAGTCCCGCGTCGCTGAGCAGCCGGCCGGCGGTGGAGCCCCGTCCCTCCTGAAGCATGGCGATCACCAGGTGCTCGACGGAGACGTACTCGTCCTTGAGCCGTTTCGCCTCGCGCTCGGCGGCGTCGAACAGCCGGGACAGGCGCTGGGTGACGAAGACCTGGCCGGGTGCGGCGCCAGGTCCACTGACCCGGGGACGCCGCTCCAGTTCCGCCTCCACCTGTTCCCGTAGTTTGTCCGGGTCGACGCCGGTCGCCGAGAGCAGCCTGGGCACCAGCCCCTCGGGCTGCTCTATCAGGGCGATCAGCAGGTGCTCGACGTCGATCTCGGTGTGGCCGAACCGCAGCGCCTTGGTCTGGGCGTCGTGCAGGGCCTCCTGCGATTTCTGGGTCAGGCGGTTCAGGTCCACGATCTGCCTCCGGTGCGTCGAGAGGTCGTGACACGAAGTTCACGCTCGAGGTCGGCCACGCGGTCGAGGAGCTCGATCACGAGGCCGAGGGCGGCGTAGTTGATGCCCAGGCTGGCGCGCAGGCGCCGGACGCGGGCCAGAGCGAGCAGTTGGTCGCGGCCGAACCACAGGTTTCCGGCGGCGTCGCGTTCGGGGTCGAGGATGCCCAGCGCGACGAGCCGTTGGACCATCTCCGGGTGCACACCGCCGGTACGACAGAACGTGGTCAGGCTCAGCCGGCCGATCGTGGGCCCCGGTGTCCGGGTGAGGGGGTAGGTCATGGCTGCCTCCGCGGGTCGAAGGTGGAGACCGCGGCGAGTTGCTCGAACAACCGCCGTTCCTCGTCGGACAGCTTGGGCGGGACCATGATCCGGGCCTCGGCGTAAAGGTCACCCGGCCGGCCGCGGGGGTGGGGCAATCCCCGTCCCTTGAGCCGCAGCCGCCGGCCGCTGGGCGTACCCGGGGGAATCCGGACCTTCGCCTCGCCGCCGGGGGTGTCCACCGCGACGGACGCGCCGAGTGCGGCCTCCCACGGTGCCAGCGGCAGGGTGACGGTGATGTCCCGTCCGTTGACCCGGTACCGCGGGTGTTGTGCCAGCCGCACCACGAGGTAGAGATCGCCGTCCGTGGCGCCGTCGCCGCCGCGGCCGCCCTGGCCGCGTAGCCGGATCCGCTGGCCGTCGGCCACCCCGGGCGGAATCGTCACGTCCAGCGTGCGGCTTCCGCCCGGGCCGGACAGCGTGACGGTCCGGCGGCCGCCGGTGTACGCCTCCTCGACCGTCAGCTCGATCTCGGCCTCTTGGTCCGCGCCCTGAATCGGGCCGAAGCCACCGCCGCCGCGGCCGCCGAACATGCCTCCGAACATGCTCTCCAAGTCGATGTCCTGGAAGCCACCGGAACGGATGTACTCGTCCTCGGCCGGACCGCCGCCGCGACGCGCGCGTCCACCGCCGCCTCGGGCGCGACCGCCACCGGCTCCCGCGCCCGCCCGCGCGCGTGCCCAGGTCTGCGGATCCACGTCCGGCGGCACCTGGCGGAAGTCCGGGCCGAAGGCGTCGTACCGGCGCCGCTGATCCGGGTCGGAGAGCACGTCGTACGCCTCGGAGATGTCCTTGAACCGCTCCTCCGCACCCGGATCCTTGTTGACGTCGGGGTGATAGGTCCGGGCCAGCTTGCGATACGCCCGCTGCAGGTCGTCCGCGCTGACGTCTCTGGAGACGCCTAGCGTGTCGTAGAAGTCACGCGACGGCGCCATTCAGGCACCCTTCGCCACGACCACCGCGGCGGGCCGCAGCGGGTGCTCGTCGGTGCCATAACCGGGCCGGACGACCTGCAGGATCGTGCCCGGCGCGGCGTCGTTGGCCGGCAGCACGGCCACCGCCTCGTGCCGGCTCGGGTCGAACGGCTCGTTCAGGTCGTCGCGCAGCGGATAGCCGAGGTCGGCGAGAACGGCCAGCGCCTGCTGGCGGACAGCCTCCAACCCCGACACGATCGACGACGGATCGGCGGCGGCGTGCTGCAGGGCGAGCTCCAGATTGTCGAGGACGGGCAGCCATCGCGCCGCCACCCGGGCGCGCTCGTCCTCGCGCTCCCGGTGGGCGTCCCGCGCCATCCGCTTACGCAGGTTGTCGAAGTCGGCCAACGCCCGCCGGTAGCGTTCGTCCGACTGGGCCACCTGGGCACGCAGTTCGGCGGTCTCGTCGCGGAGCTGTGGGGCCGCACCGTCGGCGGCCGGTTCCGGGGGGCCGGACGGTGCGGCCGCACCGGTCGGCGCCGGCTCCCGTTCCTGATCGGTCATCGTCGGTCACCCGGTCGTGAATTCGGCGTCGATGACGTCGTCGGCATCCTGGCCGCCCGACGAGCCGCCGGCCGCGCCACCGGCCGCCGGGCCACTGCCGGCACCGGCACCGAGGCTGTGGTAGACCTGCTGCAGTTCCGCGGTCAGAGAGCGTAGCCGGTCGAGCGGCGCGTCATCCTTGATCGCCTGGCGCGCGTCGTTGACGAGCATCTCGGCGCGGCCTTTCTCGTGCACGGGCACTGTGTCGCCCAGTTCGTTCAGCCGTCGTTCCGTCTGGTACGCCGCCGAGTCGAGCTCGTTGCGAGCGTCGATCATCTCGCGCAGCCGGGAGTCCTCACCACGATGGCGTTCGGCATCCTGAACCATCCGGTCGATCTCGCCCTTGTCCAGGTTCGAGCTCTCACTGATGGTGATGCGCTGTTCGGCGTCGGTGTCCTTGTCCTTGGCGGACACGTTGAGGATGCCGTTGGCGTCGATGTCGTAGGTGACCTCGATCTGTGGCTCGCCACGTGGCGCGGGCCGGATGTTCTCCAGCCGAAACCGGCCGAGCACCCGGTTGTCGTCCGCCTTCTCTCGCTCGCCCTGTAGTACCACCACGTCCACGGCGGGCTGGTCGTCGGCCGCGGTGCTGAAGGTCTCGGTACGCCGGGCAGGAATGGTGGTATTGCGGTCGATGACCTTCGTCATCACGCCGCCCATGGTCTCGATGCCTAGCGACAGCGGGGTGACGTCGAGCAGCAGGACATCCTTGACCTCGCCCTTGATGATCGCGGCCTGCAACGCGGCGCCGAGCGCGACGACCTCGTCGGGGTTGACCGTCATGTTCGGGTCCTTGCCGCCGGTGAGCCGGCGGACCAGCTTCTGCACGGCCGGGATCCGGGTCGAGCCGCCGACGAGGATGATCTCGTCGATGTCGTTCGCGGTCACCTTCGCGTCGGACATGGCGCGCTGTACCGGATCCAGGCACCGCTCGATGAGATCGTTGGTGAGGTCCTCGAACTTCGCGCGGGTGATCGTCGTGTTGAGATGCTTGGGACCGTTGGCGTCCGCCGTGATGAAGGGCAGGTTGATCGTCGTCTGGGTGACCGACGACAGCTCCACCTTGGCGTGTTCGGCAGCCTCGAAGAGCCGCTGCAGGGCTTGCGGATCGCGGCGCAGGTCGATGCCGTCGGTCCCCTGGAATTCGTCAGCCATGTGGTCGACGAGCCGGCGATCGAAGTCGTCGCCGCCCAGATGGGTGTCGCCGGCGGTGGAGCGGACCTCTACCACGCCGTCACCGACGTCCAGAATGCTCACATCGAAGGTGCCGCCACCGAGGTCGAAGACCAGGACTGTCTCGTGGTCCTTCTTGTCGAGGCCGTACGCCAGCGCCGCCGCCGTCGGCTCGTTGATGATCCGCAGCACCTCGAGGCCGGCGATGCGCCCAGCGTCTTTCGTCGCCTGGCGTTGCGCGTCGTTGAAGTAGGCCGGCACGGTGATGACGGCCTCGGTGACACGCTCACCCAGGAACTTCGACGCGTCCTCGACCAGCTTGCGCAGCACCAGGGCGGAGATCTCCTCAGGCGCGTAGAGCTTGTCGCGGATCTTGAACCGGACCGCACCCTCGGGGCCGGAAACCACGTCGAACGTCACCGTGTTCAGCTCGCTGGACACCTCGTCGAAGCGGCGTCCGATGAAACGCTTCGCCGAGTAGATGGTGCCCTTGGGGTTGAGGATCGCCTGACGGCGGGCCAGCTGACCGACCAGTCGCTCGCCCTGCTCGGTGAAGCCCACCACCGACGGTGTGGTCCGTGAACCCTCCGCATTGGCGATGACCGTCGGCTGCCCGCCTTCCACGGTCGCGATCACCGAGTTCGTGGTGCCGAGATCGATGCCGACTGCCTTGGGCATGACACTGTCCTCCAACATCGCGGGTGGGACTGAGGTATCCGCGGGTTGCGTCACTCGGGATACACGCGGGATCGCGGGCTCGGTTCCCTGCCTCTAGAGCACCAGCCGCCGCCAAGGGTGTCGATTGGCAATTCTGCCAGTTGATACCCCGCTCGTCCGGCGATTGCGCCCAGACGACCGTCTCGCCGGCCGTCTGCTCGACGAGGGGAGCCGGATCAGTGATGCGCTGTCCGACGGCGTGCGCGCCGCCGCCAACGGCCACCTCTACGACAGGATCGGCGCGAGTAACATGACGAGTTCCCGCAGCTCCGCAGGAGCGTGCCGGTGCAGGATGCAGGGAGACGGGCCGGGTGGTCCGCGCGGCGAGGTGCCGGCCGCCGCCGAGGCAGGTCCGCGACGCGCTCGCCGGCTTCTACTGACGCGCGGGCGCGCTTCTACCCCGCCGCGGGCGAGCCGGAGCCATCCGGTCCGGGCCGAGGGTCGAAACGGGCCGGCACGGCTGGCGAACGAGAGGTCTTGGAGGACCGGCATGGCGGGCACAGTAACCACCCAGACCGATGAGGACATCCAGCGTGAGGTGCTGCGCGAGCTGATGTGGGACGCCGAGGTCGCGCCGAACGAGATCGGCGTGGCCGTGCGGAGCGGGGTGACGACGCTGACCGGCTGGGTGGACACATTCAGCAAGAAGTGGGCCGCCGAACGCGCGACGCTTCGTGTCCGCGGGGTCAAGGCCGTCGTCAACAACATCGAGGTGCGCCTGGCGCCCGGCCAGGAGCAGACCGACGTCGACCTCGCCCAATCCGTCGCGCGGGCGCTCGAGTTGGACTCGCTCGTACCCGACGACATGGTGAAGGTCTCGGTGTCCGGCGGCTGGGTGACCCTGCGTGGCGAGGTGGCTTGGGACTACGAGCGGCAGGAGGCGCAACGGGTGGTCCGGAATCTCACCGGCGTCAAGGGGGTCAGCAATCTCATCACCGTGCGGCCGCGTACCGGCCTGTCGCCCGATGAGCTCAAGAAGAAGATCGAGGACGCCCTGGTACGCACGGCCGAGACAGACGCGGAGCGGATCCAGGTCACCACTGAGGGCAGCACGGTGATCCTGACCGGGACGGTACGGTCGTGGGCGGAGCGCCGCGAGGCCGAGCGTGTCGTCTGGTCGGCACCCGGTGTCACCGAGGTGGAGAACCTGATCACGATCAACCCGTGAACCGTACGTCCGCCGCGGTGCTCGTCCATGACGAACACCGCGGCGAACGTTTGTGCCGTTTCGGGTCAGACCATCGTCTCGTCCACGTAGCACCAGCGCCAGTTCTCCCCGGGCTCGAACGACTGGACTATCGGATGACCCACGGTATGCGCGTGCGCCCGCGCGTGCCGCATCGGTGACGAGTCGCAGCAGCCGACATGCCCGCAGGTCAGGCACAGCCGCAGGTGCACCCACGGCGAGCCCAGACGCAGGCATTCGGTGCAGCCTTCCGGGGTTCGCGGGACGACCGGTCGGATCATGACGACGTGCGGGTCGGAGACGGTCATGGCTCAGGCCTCGGCTTCCTTCAGCATCTCCTTGCCCATCAGTTCGAACCTGGCGACTCCGAAGACGGGCATGAGGTCTACCTCTCACCATCCGGTGCCGTACTGCGACGGCGGGACGGGGACCGGCGGGGCGACGCGGTCCAGTCGGGCCGACTGGCGCCACAGGAGGATCAGCCAGGAGATTCCGATAGCCGAGATGATCGCCAAGCCGGCCCATTCCATGATGGAGAACAGATTGACCTGCTCCGCGGTGGGTTCGACGAGCCAGCCCTGCGGCGACGGGCGCAGCCGCTCACCCACGGTCAGCAGCAGGGTCAGATACAACGCGATGCCGTGCATCGAATCCCACAGACAGTGCAGGATGGACACGCCCAGGTACGCCAGGATCAGCCTGCCGGTAATGGTCAGACGGCCGTGCCGCGAGGTGGCGAACAGTATCCCGCCCAGGATGGCGGTCCAGAGGCCGTGTCCCACCGGCGCCAGCAGGCCCCGGACCAGCTCAGTCTGCACGAGCTGGATGATCGACAGGCCGTCGACGGTGAAGAGGGCGGTGAAGGCGTAGCCGGCGGATTCGAAGGCGGCGAAGCCGAATCCGACGGCCGCGCCGAGGATCATCCCGTCACGCAGCGACCGGGTCTGCAGGTGACGAGTCAACACCATCAGCGCGACGAGTTTCACCGCTTCCTCGATCAGCCCGACGCCAAGGAACAACCACGGCGACGGGTGCAGCAGGTACGCCTCGAGCACCGATGCGCCCAGGACACCCAGCATGCCGCCGGTGAGGAAAGTCGAGAACACCAGACCGGCGGTCAGCTCGCCGGTCCCCCGGCGTTCGAACGCCCACGCGACGAAGGTCACCGGCACAAGGAAGCTGCCGAGCAGGACCAGGGTGGGGATCAGGTTGAGGTTGCCGGTGAGGAAAACGACCACCACCGTGGCCATCCAGAGCGCCAATCCGACGAGGAAGATGCGCAGCCACATCCGGCGTGTCCGCCGCGGGACGCTCTCCTGGTCGCGTATGACCTCAGCCACGACGGACCCTCCTGTCGGCTGCGAATATGTTCGTGGAGGACGCGCAAAACGCGGTCCGTTGCAGACGTGTGACCGCCAGGGACCGTGGTGTATCCGGTCCCTCAGGATTACCGCGTCCAGCGGTCGGCGTCGATTGGCATCATTACCAATGCCGCCGCCCGGAACCGGTGCGCCGTGGTCGGCACTCGTCGTGGCCGAGCCCGTCGACGAGCAGGCTGAGACCGGTGCCGAACAAGCTCCGGCAGCTCGATCAGCGGTCGAACGGCCGCTCCCTCCCCTCCGGCTGGCCGGTCCCGTCCGGCCGCCCGCGTCCCTGCGGCAGTCCCCGATCCTCCGGCAACCCTGGCCCGTCCGTCTGCACCCTCTGGTCCGAGCCCTCCCTGTCCGACCCGCCTGTCTCGTCGAGCCAGCCGCCGGGATCGGGGTGGTAGCCGTACGCCGCAGCCCGTACGGTCTCCTCGTCCTCCAACCCCGAACCGATCGCGCCGCCGACCGTGGCCAGTGAGCTGACGATCCAGGCCAGCGTCAAATAGTCGGCGAGCCCGATCGGGGGCCGCACCGACTGCTCGAGCACCGACGGGCGGATCAGCAGCCATGCGGCGGCCACCGTCCCGGCGAACAGCACCACGTAGGACACCGCGGTGGCCAGGCACAGCGTGAGCACCGTACCGATGTTGAAGAGCCGGGCCAGCTCTGGCGGCGTACCGTGGCCGGGTCTTTCCCAGAGGTCGTGCGCGACGATGAGCCAGGCGACAAGCGACCCGATGCCGAACACCATGATCACCGTCAAGCGCAGTGCGCTCAGCGCGTCGCCCATTTGCCAGATGGTGTTGCTGGTGAGCGCGAAGGCCGCGGTGCCGAACGCGACCACCAGAAGCTTCGACAACCCGAGCAGTGCCCGGCCGGGCCGGTTGGCCCGCACCATGCCGATCACCAGCCGCAGTCCGCCCCGCACGCGGGAGGCGACCAGGCCGATCTCGCCGTTGTCGCTGTCGTCGAGGATGCGATGGATGGCCGCCATGACGTCCACCAGCTGCTTCAGCGGCTCCGGGTCGCCCGGCGCGTGGTCCGTGCCGGGCCGGTGGAGCAGCTGCTTCACCATGCCGGGGACGACGGCGCGCACCGCTCGCAGCTGGCCGAGGCCGAGCGCGGGCAGCGAGACCACGGCGACGCGGCGGGCGGCCGACGACTGCACCACGATCGGTACGCGCTGCGCCTGCAGCGGCAGGTCGGTCAGGCAGATCGCCACGTCCCAGCCTTCCTGCTCGCGGCGACGCGCCACATCGGCGAGTAGTGCCTCGACACCCCCGTCACGGTGCGGCGCGACTGAGCCCCATCCGGTCTGGACCTCCCACCGCACGTGGTCGTTCACCCGCTCCTCCAGCAGGCCGGCGAGCTCGGCGGCGAGCCGCTGCGCGACCCGCGCGGGGTAGTCGGGCGGGGTCGCGAGCAGTCCCACCACGATCACCGTCCGGTCGCGGTCGCGCTCGTCCGCCGCGTCCTCGATATCCGGGTTGCCGGTCATCACCGCTCCTGACGAGTGCACCCGGGGCATCGTCCGATGCCGACGGACTTCCCAGGTGAATCGGTCGATGGCCGGAAGGGCGATGTCTACCGCCGTGGGGGTGAGCCCAACGCTTCCGTCTCCAGCCGACAGCCGGCCCATCCGTACGTAGCCGAGGGAGGAACCGACGTTGCCATCGCACTAGCCCATCAGACCGACGAGGACATCCAACGTGAAGTGCTGCGAGCTGACGTGGGACGCAAGGATCGGGGTAGTCGCGCTTACCGGACGTGGACACCTTCACCAAGAAATGGGCCACCAAGCGTGCGGCACGACGGGTACCCCAGCAGCCAAACCCCAGCGACGTGCTAAAGAACGTCTTGACCAGGTCCCTGCCAAGCATACTCGGCCGCGTAAAGGTGTCCAGCTCAACGGCGCTGCCGGGCGTCCGCCGGGACGAAGTCTCCATCAAGCTCCGCGACAACGAGGTGCGGATCAGCGGCGAGGTTGAGCAACGGGAGCACACCGGGAAGCTGCGCCGTCAGACACGGCGCGTCAGACGGTTCGAGTACACGGTCATGCTGCCCGGTGACATTGCCTCCGAGAAGGTGGACGCCGCGCTGCACGACGGCGTACTGGAGGTCGCCTACCCAAAGCCGCAGCGAGTCATCCCCCCGCCAGATCGAGACATAGGCGGAACGACGCCGGACCCGGCCGGCGTCGTTCCGATTGGCGGAAATGCCCTTCGTGGGTCACTCGGCTACGTCGGTCGGCTGGGGCGGAAGATACAGTGCCAGATGCAGAGATCGGACCGCGGCTACCGTACGGGTGGGCGCGTCGAGCTTCGCCCGAATGTGTTCCATATGTGCGGCAACCGTGCGTTCGGTGATGAAGAGAGCGTGGGCGATGGACTGATTCGTCCGGCCGTCGATGATGAACCCCAGTACCTCCAATTCCCGGTGGGTCAATCCGAGTAGATCCCCTTGGGGAGAGACCAGAATGAGCGCGATGAAGTAGTTGGGTGCCTGCGGCGGACAGGCGATCGCGGTGATCCGAACGTAATCGTCGCGCCCGTACGGGTCCGGCCATAGAAAAGCCGTGTGAATCTTTCGCTGAGTCAATTTTGCGAGAGCGGTGCGGACGACCCGGGAATTCTGGAAGAGTAGCGGATGCACGGGCATTCCCGGCAGTCGGCACACCGTGCCATCACGACCGACCACGCCACCGGCCCGGGCATCCCCGACGAGCGCGGCCAAGCCCGCGATCGTGGTCATCGGGTCGATTGCCGCCGAGATCATGGGGGCGATGACGCCGATCACGTCGCGCGCCGCGTCGCTGGGACGCGCCGGAGAATCCGTGAACATCGTCATGACACCCAGACGCCGACCGTCCCGGGCGACCAGCGGCACGCCGATGCCCTCGCGGTATCCGGCCGGCCACCAGCGCTCAGCCCAGGACGGTATCTCCGCCGGCGGAACCGGGACGTCGCGCAGGCACAGCGGACGGGTCCGCCGGAACAGCTCGAATGCCTCGACCTGCTCATTGAAGTCGCTCGACTCGAGGTAGGCGCGGTTCACCGCGTCATGCCCGACCGCGGTCAAGGTCTGGTACCTGTTCTGCCCCGTGTCGAAGACACCCATCCAAGCGGCCTCGAACGGTACGACGACGCTGATCGGCGCCCACAGCTCGTCCAGCGAACAGCTCGAAACGCCCGTGCCCGCCGTGACACGGTTGATCTCCACCGCGAGATCCAATGCGCTCGGCGTCGTTGCCGTCATCGCCCGCTCCTCGCCGATCGGGTTCGTGGATCGTCACGTCATCGGTGCACCACAGCCTCGGGCGATCGATGGCGAACGGGGCCGCCTACCCCGGCAGAACACATGCAAACCCCCTCCGGGCGGCGGCGCCTGTCGGACATCACGGTCTTCCGGGGTCGGTGACGATATTGACGGCCACCGCGGGGACCCGGTGCCGAACGCATACGACAACGGCACGTGGCCCAGTGCCACGCCGGATCCGGCTGCCGGCGGCGGCGACGTCCGGAACATCCGAAGCCGAGACGCGGATCGTCGTCGTCGCGACAACTCTATGAACATCCTCTGTGCAATTGACCGAACAGCACCCTCACTCCGGCCGGGTCGTCGGCCGAAGCTCGGTCCCGCGGGGCGCGAACTCAACCTACCGGCGCCCGGCGAGTACCCGGAACCGCCGGAATTAATCATCGGACTTTATCCGTTGCTTGCCAGACTGACGGGCCGCCGACCAAAGATCTAGGTTCGCCCGAGGTCCACAGCGTTCCAGGCGTTGACAACGCCAAGGATAGAATTGACGTCATGCTTGCAGGCATGTGCCGGCGGTCGGTGAACGCCATATCGGCTGCCTCGCGAGACACATCGCCTTCGAATTCCGCGCAATAAATAGTGAAATCGCGCTCAGCCACACCCCCCAGGGGCCCGGGTGTCAATTCTTGCTCAACCGATTTCCCGCCGAGATCTCGACGAGTTGGCGACCGCCTACGCCGACGCCTGGAGCCGCTACCGCCGAGCAACTGTCGGCTGCCCTACTCGACGTCGAGGCCGGCCTCACCGCTGCGGTCGACCTCGAACGGCAGGCCGAGGAACTGGGCGACGCGCCACTCAACGCGCGAGCCCGTCTCTGCCGGGCCAACCGGCTCATCCGGACCGACGACATCCCGGCGGCCGCACGGTAGATCTATCGGATCCACGCGTGGGCGCTCGAGCACGGCGACCGCCGGCTGCGGTCGCGTACCCACCTGGCATGCGCGAACGTCGAGCGGCTCTTCGGCGACCTGACCAAGAACCTCGAACACACGATGAGCGCGGTTTCGCGGGCGCGGCCGCTATCCGCTGGGCGGCGTGACGTGGTTCGGGCCGCGCGTCCGAGGCGAGCCTGGGCGGCGGGGCCCGGCGGCCTTCACCCGTCGGCGGGCAGGCGCACGAGGAAGACCGAGCCGGCATCGGCGCCGGGCGCGTACTCGATGTCGCCGCGGTTGGCCCGGGCGAGTTCGCGCACAATGTAGAGGCCGAGGCCGGTGCCCTTGACGCTGCCCGCGGTGGAGTCGGCGCGGGAGAAGCGGTCGAACAGGTGGGGCCGGAACCGATCCGGGACGCCGGGGCCCCGGTCCTCGACCCGGATCTCGACCTGGTCGTCGAGGCGCCGGGCGGTGATCCGGGTGGCGCCACCGGCGTACTTGTCGGCGTTGGAGAGCAGATTCGCCAGGATCTGGTCGAGGTGGCCGGGCTGGACCATCGCGGTGAGCGCGTCCGGGCAGTCGACGTCGGGCTGTTGGGCGCCGGGTACGTGCAGGATCGCCGCCCGCAGGTGCTCGCGTACGTCGACCCGCTGGGGGTGGGCGGTGAGACGCCCGGCCTCGACGGTCACAAGGGCAAGCACCTCCCGGACGATGATGTCCAGCCGCCGGGCGTTGCGGTGGACGCTCTCGACGAGTCGGTGTTTGCGATCGTCGGCGAGGTCGCTCCAACCCTCGGCGGCGACCTCGGCGTAGCCGAGAATCGAGGTCAACGGCGTACCGATCTCGTGGCCGAGCATGCCGATGAGGTCGAGTTTCAGCTGGTTGGCCGCCTCGAGTTCGGTGTTGCGGAAGGCGAGTTCGGTGGCGGCGGAGTCGCGGGCGTGTTCCGCGGCCTTGCGGGCCGAGATGTCGACGAACACCCCGATCAGGTGCAGCGGACGGCCGTCGGTGTCGCGGACCAGGGACACTGTGGCCTCGACGTCGACCCAGCCGCCGTCGGCGTGGCGGACCTGGCCCTCGTGACTGTAGGCGTCATGGTCCCCGCCGAACAGGTCCGCGGTCCTGTGGCGCATGTCGGCGGCGGTGTCGGGGTGCAGCAGCAGGTCGGTCCGGCTGCCGATCAACTCGCTCGCGGTATGGCCGAGCATCGCGGCGAAGGCGGGGTTGACGTCCAGCAGGGTGCCGTCGAGGGCGCGGACGACCTGCCCGACCGCGGAGTGGGTGAACTGGGCACGGAACCGCTGTTCGCTCTGGTGCATGGCGCGTTGCGCGTCGCGGACCGCGGTGATGTCGGTGTTGATCTCCAGCACGGTGCTGACGCCGTCGACGGCGTCCTGCACGACCTGACGGCTGAGGACCGTGATCGTACGGCCGTCCGCGGTGAGGTGCTCGAGCTCGCCGTCCCACCCCCGATCCCGGCGCAGGGCGTCGGTCTGTTCCGCCACCCCGCCGCCGTCGGGGAACGCGGTGGCCAACAGCCGATGGGTGATCTTGCCGGTAGCGGCGCTGGCCGGCCAGCCGTACGTGGCCTCGGCGCCGGCGTTCCACCACCGGATAGTGCCGTCCAGGTCGCGGACGATGACCGCGGCGGGGATCAGCTCGAGCAGGCGGGCCTGCCGGCGCAGCTGGGCCTGGGCGGTGCGGGCGGCGGTGATGTCCTCGATCTGGCTCACCAGGTAGCGCGGGCGGATCCGTTCGTCGTGGGCCACGGCGGTGCGGATGCGCACCCACAGATCGTGGCCGTCGGCGTGGCGGTAGCGGGCCTCCAGGGTCGCCGTCTCGGATTCCCCGGCGGCCAGGCGCGCCAGCAAAGGCATGGTGACCTCAAGATCGTCGGGGTGTTGCAGGTCGGACACCCGCATCCCGGCAAGCTGCTCGACCGGATAGCCGGTGATTGCCGCCATGGCGGGATTGGCCTGCAGAAACGTACCCATGTCGTCGGGTTGCAGGCTGGTCAGCACCATGCCGAGCGGCGAGTTGTCGAAGGCGACCCGGAACCGCCTCTCGCTGGCCTCCAGCGCGCTGAGTGCGACGGTGCGCTCACTGAGCAGGGTGGCGTTGCGCGCGTAGTCGTCGGCGTGGCGCAGCGCGGCGCTGAGGCTGCCGGCCAGGAGCTCCAGCTGGTAGACGTCGCCGTCGTCGAAGGCGTCCACCTCGGCGCTGGAGATCTTCAGTACGCCGATCGGCCGGTCACCGCTGAACAGCGGCGCGACACACATCGAGCGCAGCCCCACTGCGCGGCAGGCCTCCCGGTTGACCCGCGGGTCGGTCTCGCTGTCGCGGCACAGCACCGTGGAGCGCTGCGACATGGCCACCCCGGACAGCGAGCCTTCGATGGGCAGCCGCAGGCCCAGGTGCACGACCAGCGTCCCGGCCGCGGCCACGTAGTCGAGACTGTCGCGGTCGACGAGCTCCACCACCGCGCCGTCGGCGACCGGGAACGCCTCTACCGCCTGTGCGGCGACGACCTCGAGCACCTCCGCCCGGTCATGGGCGGCCGCGGTGACGGCGCGCTGCACGTTGATCGTGGCCAGCAGGATCTCGCTGTGCCGGGTGGCGCGGGCCGCGTCCTGGTGACGGCCGGTGAGATCCTCCACCTGCGCCAGCTTGTGTCGCCGCCCCTGCGGCCCCTCGATCGGGACCAGCGTGATCTTGCACGACACGCTCGCGCCGTCCGGACGCACGAACCGCTGCTCGTAGCTGATCGCGACGGCGGGGTCGTCGGCGGCCGCGTGCGCGTCCGGCCGTACGCCAAGATCGTCGGGATGGGTGAACGTCCGGCACCCGTGGCCGAGCAGGTCCGCCGGGTCCCGTCCCAGGAGCCGGCAGAAGGCCGCGTTGACCTCGGTGAGCCGGTCGTCCTCGTCGAGGATCGCCATGGCGACCGGGCTGGCCCGGAAGGCGGCCCGCTCCGCGTCGTACCCGCCGTCTACCGGCGTGTGGCCCGCCCCGGACGGGCTCTCGGTCGCGCCCGTCCGCCGGGCGTGATCACTGACCGCGCCCACCTGCGCCTGCTGCCGCACGACTGCCACCCGTTCGTCCAAGATCCTTCCACCTCGGTCTGAGCGCACCGCTCTTCACTCGTAGTCGACCGGTGCCTTGAGGATCTGAGCACGTTCGGCAGCCGGCGGCCCCACCTTGGTCGGTGGCGGCGGTCTCGCCGCCGCGGGATTTAGCGGCAGGCGCACACACATGGTGGTGCCTGTGGCGGACGGCAACAGCGTGATCTCACCGTGGTGGCGCTGCGCGATGAGCTGGGCCACGGACAGGCCCAGGCCCGCCCCGGCGATCGCACGCTCGGTGGTGATCTGGCCGCGGTGGAAGCGCTGGAAGATGTGCGGCCGTTCCTCCTCGGGGATGCCGGCACCGGTGTCGGCGATGGTCAGGTCGGCCCGGTCCTCGCCGCGGGTGAGCCGTACGTCGATCCGCCCACCCGCCGGGGTGAAGGTGATCGCATTGTTCAGCAGCTCGACCACCATCTGGCCGAGCCGGTCGCGGTCGCCGGTGATCTGCAGGCCGGCGGGCAGGCGGGCGGTAATGGTCACCTGTGCGGTCTCGGCGGCCTGCCGCGCCTGGTCGACGGCGGCGCCGACCGCGTCCGCGAAGTCGAGCGGGTCGCGCCGAACCTTGGCCTGACCGGAGTCCAGTGCGGACAGATCGAGCAGCGTTTCGACGAGGCGGCGCAGCCGGTCGCTGCCGCGCCGGATCGCGGCGGTCATCGGTGCGACCTCGGCCAGGGTGCTCGTCGGGTCGGCCTCCTCGATCAACTCGATGTAGGAGGCGATCACTGTCAACGGCGTACGCAGCTCGTGGCCGACCAGGTGCAGGTATTCGTCCTTGCTGGCGGTCAGGGCGTGCTGGAGCTCTTCGGCGCGGCGGCGCTCGATGAATTGGCCGATGTGCGCGGCGACTCCGGACAAGGTGACGACCAGGGCGTCCTGCGGGTCCTCGACCTCGTCGGCGAACAGCGTCATCACCGCCAGCGTCCGGCCACCGGAGGAGATCGGCAACGCCAGCGCGGTGCGCAGCCCGGCGTGGTCGGCGGCCTCGACGGTGACCGGCCCGCCGGCGTCCCCGACGTCGGTCTGCCAGACCGGCTGGGCGCGCTGCCACGCCGTTCCGGCCAGGCCTTGACCGGGCATCAGGCGCGCCGGTGGGGCCAGATCACCGGACAGCCGGGGCGAGCGGTACCGGTCGACGTGGCGCAGCACCTCACCGCCGGGGGTGGGTTCGACCAGCCACAGTTCGGCGTACGGCCAGCCGAGCGTCTCGGCGATCGCCGCCAGCACCCGCGGCGCGGCCTCCTCGACGGTCTGGGCCTCGTTCAACGCGAGCGTGACCGCGAGTTCGCACCCGCGGAACCGTTCCGCGCGGCGCCGCAGGGTGATGTCGTGGAAGACCGACACCGCGCCGAGCCGTTCGCCGTCCGAGCGGGTGAGGGGGTGGGCGTTGACCGAGTACAGCCGCCGCCCGCCCTCCGGCGTGGCGACGACGTGCTCGACCCCGTGGACGTGCTGTCCGCCCAGGGCCCGCAGCACGGGCACCTCGTCGGCGGTGAACGCCCGCCCGTCGGGGTGGGTCAGCGGCAGCGCGGGCAGCCACTGCTCGGGCGGCTGGTTGTCCGCTCCGATCCCCAGCCGCGTGCGCAACGACCGGTTCACCATCACCAGGCGCCCGTCGGGGTCGCAGGCCAGTACGCCGGTGTCCATGCTGTTGAGCAGGGTGTCCAGGAAGCTGCGCTGGCTCTCGACCTCCTGGCGTGCGTAGCGCTGCCCGACCAGGGCGGTGCAGGCCTGGGCGGCCTCGTCGACCGCGGCGAGTTCCCCGGCCTGCCAGTGCCGTGGATACATGTCCATCACGGCGCACACCCCGACGATCTCCCCGCCCGGGTCGCGGACCGGGAACCCGGCATAGGAACGGATCCCCATGGCGCGGACCGGCGCCTCGGCGGGCACCCTGGCGTCGGTGCGCACATCCTCGATCACTAGCGGGAAGCCGTACTGGATCACCAACCCGAACAGGGTGTGCGAGGCCGGTATCGCCTCCGTCCGGGGGTAGCCCGGGGGCACCCCCCAGCCCCCCATCAGCCGTATCGAGCGGCCCTCGGCCACGTGGATCATCGCCGTCGGAGCGGTGGCCGCCCGTGCCACGAGGGCCGCCAGCCGGTTGGCGGTGGTCTGCACGGGCCCGCTGGGTTGCAACTTCAAACCAGACAGCGGCTCACCCCGCACCGCGGGTGTCATCGATGCGTCGACAGAGGATGGCTTTCGCCGCGGCTGTGCCACAGCGCCAAGAGTACCCTTCCGGCATTCGTTGCAAACCAGATGAAAAGCATATATATAACCGCAGATAGCAGCAGCGGACGACCGTGATCCCGACGGCCGCCTCGACCACGACCAGCGATGGACTCTGGCTCGCCGCCTGCTGCACGACGATGCCGTGCCGACCGAAGACCGCCTGGCCGGCCTGCTCGTTGTGCCCTACGCGCAGACCGCGGCACGTATCCGCCTGCCGCGTTTCGACCACCTCGACAGCAGCTCCGGCGGTGTCCGGATCACCTTCGGCAGCGCCGTGGACCGGCCAACGCGCGGCCGCTGGAGATAGGCACACCTACCCCGGCGGGGCCGCCGGCATCGCGTCGCCCAGACGGGGTCAGCGGTCTGCCCGGTCCTGCCGGCCGTCGGGTTCGGGGTGGTATCCGTAGGCGGCGGCCCGTACCGCTTCTTCGTCTTCGAGTCCGGAGCCGATCGCGCCGCCGACGGTGGCCAGGGAGCTGATGATCCAGGCGAGGGTCAGGTAGTCGGTGGCATGGGTTGGTCGTTGCAGGGCCTGTTCCAGGATGGAGGGATCGATCAGCAGTGCCGCGGCGAGTGCCGTCCCGACGAAGAGCACGACGTAGGACACCGCAGTGGCCAGGACGAGGGTGAGGATGGTTCCCCTGTTGAACATCCGGGTCAGCTCGGCCGACGTGTGTGGGTCCGGCTTCTCCCACAGGTCGTGCGCGACGATCAGCCAGGCCACCAGGGCGGTCAACCCGAGCAGCATGATCACGGTGAGGCGAAGTGGGCCGAGGGCGTCGCCGATCTTCCAGATGGTGCTGGTGGTGAGCGCGAACGCGGCCGTGCCGAACACGCCGACCAGCAGTTTGGACAGGCCCAGCAGGGCGCGTCCGGGGCGGTTCGCGCGGACCATCCCGGCCAGCAGCCGCACCGGGCCGGTCAGCCGCGAGGCGACATAGCGCAACTCTCCGGGACGGGCCGAACGGACCAACCGGTGAACGGCGGTGACCCGGCTGGCCAGCTCGGCCGGTTCCCGATCTGCCGGCGGCACCCGCTGATCGGAAGCGTCGGTGAGCAGCCGGCCCACGAGGTCCGGGACGATCGTACGGACGGCCCGGAGCTGGCACAGTCCGAGCGCGGGCAGGGATACCAACGCGGCTCGGCGCTGGGCTGAGGTCTGCGCGACCAGCGGCACCCGGTCGGTGTGCAGCGGCAGGTCGGTCAGGCAGATCGCGACGTCCCAGCGCTCGTCGGTGCTCCGCTGGGCGAGGTCGTCGAGCAGCGCGTCAGCGCCGCCGTCGCGGCGCGGCGCCACGTCACCCCAACCTTCCCGGACTGTCCATCGCACGTCGGCGCCCACCCGCTCGGCGAGGCGGTCGGCCAGCTCGGCGCGGAGCTGCCCGGTGACCCGCGCAGGGTGGTCCGGCGGCGTTGCCAGCAGTCCGACGACGATCTCCGGGCGCTCTGGTCCACTGCGATTCATCATCGGTTCCTTACCGTCGACAGGTCCTCGGCATGGCATGGCAGCGGCGGTGCCCGGCCCGGACGCACAAGCCACGGTCCACTCGGGGATCCCGCCTATTTGGGTTGTATCAGGTTGAAATACTCACTTCGTTCTTCGGTGGAAGAAGCCGATTTAGGTTAATTCCTGGCGCAGACACCACAGGCGAAAGAGGCCGAGAAGGCAGAGCCCGACGCGGCGTGGCCGCGAGTCGGCAAGGTGGTCGCGCCTCAACGGCCCGCAAGACCGGATCTTCATACCCGCAGACCCGGCGCCGAGGTGATGGGAGCGCTCGTGGCGGTGATTCGACGCCGCCGAACAGGGTAAGCAAATCTGGTGAAAAACGACGTTAATGACCGGTACGTGCGCGTCCGGGGCGCCGCCGAGCACAACCTTCGGAACGTCGACGTCGACATTCCCCGCGATGCCATGGTCGCCTTCACCGGCGTCTCCGGTTCGGGCAAGTCCTCGCTGGCCTTCGGCACGCTCTACGCCGAGGCGCAGCGCCGGTACTTCGAGTCCGTCGCGCCGTACGCCCGCCGGCTGTTGCAGCAGGTCGGTGCGCCGCACGTGCAGGAGATCACCGGCCTGCCCCCGGCCGTGGCCCTGCAACAGCGGCGCGGGGCACCCAGTTCGCGGTCGACGGTCGGCACCATCACGACGCTGTCCAACCTGCTGCGGATGCTCTACTCGCGCGCCGGGACCTACCCGCCGGACGCCCCGCGGCTGGAGGCCGAGGCTTTCTCCCCCAACACCGCGGCCGGCGCCTGCCCCCGGTGTCACGGACTGGGCTTCGTACACGACGTCGCCGAGGACCTACTCGTCCCTGACCCGTCGCTGAGCATCCGCGACGGCGCCATCGCGGCCTGGCCGGGCGCCTGGCAGGGCGCCAACCTGCGCAGCGTCGTGAACGGCCTGGGGATCGACATCGACAGACCGTGGCGCAAGCTCAGGAAGAAGGACCGGGACTGGCTGCTCTACACCGACGAGCAGCCGTCCGTCCTCGTCGCGCCCGAGCGTGACCGCATCGACAGCGGCTACTACGGGAAGTTCTGGAGCGCCCGTCGGCACGTCATGCACGTGCTCGCCGACTCCAAGAGCGACCGGATGCGCGAGCGGGCGATGCGGTTCGTCCGGAGCGTGCCCTGCCCGGTGTGCCACGGCAGCGGCCTGCGCCCGGAGGCGCTCGCGGTGACCTTCGCCGGCCGCACCATCGCCGAGGTCAACGCGATGCCCCTCGCCGCCGTCGTGGCGCTCCTGCGGCCCGCCGCGGGGTTGTCCGGGGCCGGGGCTGCCACGCCGACCGCCCGGTCCGGGGAGACGACCGAGGTCGCGGTCCGGCTCTGCGCCGACCTGGTCGCGCGCGTCGAGGTGCTGCTCGACCTCGGCCTGGGGTACCTCAGCCTCGGGCGCCGCTCGACGACGCTGTCGCCCGGCGAGGCGCAGCGCCTGCGTATCGCCACCCACTTGCGTTCGGGGCTGTTCGGGGTCGTCTACGTGCTCGACGAGCCCTCCGCGGGCCTGCACCCGGCCGACGCGGAGCCGCTGCTGGACGTACTGGACCGGCTGAAGGCGGCGGGCAACTCGCTGTTCGTCGTGGAGCACGACATGGACGTGGTCCGGCGGGCGGACTGGGTGGTCGACATCGGCCCCGGCGCGGGCGAGAGCGGCGGACGCGTGCTGTACAGCGGTCCGGTCCCCGGCCTCGAACAGGTCGAGGAGTCGGTCACCAGCCGGTACCTGTTCGGCCGTGCCGAGCCGCTCGACCATCGCCCGCGTACGCCCCAGGGCTGGCTGCACCTGCGCGGCGTCTCCCGCCACAACCTGCACGGCGTGTCCGTCGACGTGCCGCTCCGGGTGCTGACCGCGGTGACCGGGGTGTCCGGTTCCGGGAAGTCGACGCTGGTCACGCAGGTGCTCACCGAGGTCGTGCGCGGCCACCTCGGGCTGGCGAGCGACGAGCCCGACGAGGCGGAGCTCGACGTCGACGTGCGGGACGCGGCGGGGCTCGAGTCGTTCGACCGGCTGGTCCGGGTCGACCAGCGGCCCATCGGCCGTACGCCCCGGTCCAATCTGGCCACCTACACCGGGATGTTCGACACGGTGCGCAAGCTGTACGCGGCGACGGACGAGGCGCAGGCGCGCGGGTACGCGGCCGGGCGGTTCTCCTTCAACGTCGCGGAGGGGCGGTGCGAGACCTGCCAGGGCGAGGGGTTCGTCGCGGTCGAACTGCTGTTCCTGCCCGGGACCTACGCGCCGTGCCCGGCCTGCCACGGCGCGCGGTACCACGCGGAGACGCTGGAGGTGACCTACCGCGGCAAGAACATCGCGGACGTGCTGGCGATGTCCGTCGACGACGCCGCCAAGTTCCTCGCCGACGTCCCGGCCGCCTCCCGGAGCCTCGAGACGCTCCGGGAGGTGGGGCTGGGCTACCTTCGGCTGGGCCAGCCGGCGACCGAGCTCAGCGGTGGCGAGGCCCAGCGCATCAAGCTCGCCACCGAGTTGCAGCGGGCCCGCCGCGGCCACGCGCTCTACCTGCTCGACGAGCCGACCGCGGGGCTGCACCCCGCGGACATCGCGCTGCTGCTGCGGCAACTGCACCGGCTCGTCGACGCCGGCAACACCGTCGTCCTGGTCGAGCACGACCTGGACACGATCGCCGGCGCCGACTGGGTCATCGACCTCGGCCCGGGCGGTGGGGACGCGGGCGGCCAGGTCGTCGCGACCGGCCCTCCCACCACGATCTCCGCGGCCGGGGACAGCGCGACCGGGCGCCACCTGGCGCGCCGCCTCGAACGCTCCTGAGCAGGTAACCTCCCCGGCCGTCAGCGCTTCATGCCGTGCTCGATCGCCTCGATGATCCGTGGGCGCAGCTCGGCGGCGCTGATGATCGAGTCCACCGAGCCGACGTCGACCGCGCGCTGGATGCTGTGCACCCGGTCGAACTCCGCGGCCACCTGGCCGACCTACTCCGCCCGCACCGCGGACTGCACCTCGGCGAGCCGGAGCTCAGCGCCGCCCGCTCGACGCCGCTGGCCGCCGCGACTCAGACCTTGACGGTTGTCGCGGTGGTGTTCATGTGTCCGGCCCTGTGGCGAGTTCGTCGATGGTGGCGGTGACGGCGCTGTGAGTGTTCTGCACCGTGTCGGCGACCGCGGCGACGTGTTCGGCGATGTGCGTGGAGCCGGCGGCAGTCTCGGCCACGTTGCGGCTCATCTCGGCTGTCGTCGCGCTTGTTCTTCGACGGCGCCGGCGATGGCGGTCACGTAGTCGTTGATGCGCTCGATGACTGTCTGGAAGGTGCCGATGACCTGCACGGCGCCTTCGCTGTCGTCCTGGATGGGCGCGGACCGTTCGCCGATGTCCTCGGTGGCACGCGCGGTCTCCTGGGCGAGGTCTTTGACCTCGCTGGCGACCACGGCGAAGTGGGGTTATCTCTACAACACGGTCACGCGCCTGGCGCGTGAACACCATGCTGGATGGGTCTGCTCAACGCCGTCGATGCCCATCTCGAGCGGCTTCCGTTGGCCATCTCGAGATCGGACTGCCCGGAAGCGACGACGACTGCTGCGATTCCAGCCTACGCCGCGTCTCTTCCTCGTCGTCGCTCATGCGACGCACGCTACGCGCGGTGATCTTGAACTTGCAGGCGTTCGTCAAGCCGTCACCGTGACGGCAATCCGAACGCCACAGCTCCACGCGGGAGCACACCGAAAGGAGGCGACCTGCGGAAACAGGTTGTGAGACAGCCGCTCACGTCGGTGACGGCCGTTGTCGGAGAGGGCTGGAATTTGACCACCCCTGGCGATGGGGTCAGCTGTGCAGGGTGTGGTGGGGTGAGTGGCCGTAGGTGGCGCGGTAGAAGCCGGCGAACCGGCCGAGGTGTCCGAAGCCCCAGCGGCGGGCGATGGTGGCCACGTCGTCGCCGTGGGTGGGGTCGGCGTTCTGCAGGTCGTGGTGGGCGTGGGCCAGCCGGACCTGGCGTAGGTAGAGCATCGGGGTGGTGCCCAGGTGGCGCCGGAAGCCGGTTTGCAGGGCGCGGACGTCTGTCCTGGCCGCGGCGGCGATCTCGGCCAGCGTCATGGGTTGGGCGGGGTTGGCGTCGATGTACGCCGCGGCGCGGCGGATCGCGGCCGGGCAGGCCCGGCGCAGACGATCGCCGGCCGGGTCGTTGTTGTGCGGGAATGCGACCAGCGCGGTGCCGGCGACCGCGTCGATCACGCCTGCCCGAACGAGGGGGTGCGCCAGGGCGGTGTCCGGTCCCTGCAACGCCTGGCAGACGTACTCCATGGTGGCGCGGAAATAGAATCCCAGCGCGGGCGAGGTCGGCGTCATCGCGGTGAACCGGAACCGGTCCGGGTTCGCCCCGGCGCGGGCCGCGACCAGCCCGACGGGCAGCCGCAGGAGCAGGGTGTCAAGGTCGCGGGCGGTCGCGGTGAACGTCTGGCCCACCGGATAGAGCAGGGTGTCGCCGTCGGCCAGCTCGACGTGCCGGGCGCCGGAGCGGACGTCGACCTGACCTTGGTCGGTGGCGACGAAACACAGGTAGTCGACGGATGGGCACTCGAACTGTATGTCCATCGGCGTGGTCACCGCGTCTAGCGCCAGCGGCCCGGCGGTGATGGTGCGCTGCCGGTAGTAGAACGTGTCCTGGTCCCCGGAGATTTTCATCCGGGTGCCGGAGTAGGTGGCGCGCACCAACTCGACGGCCCGCTCCAGATCGTCGGTAGCCACCTCGAAACCATGCACCAGTCCGGCGTTGCGTGCGGCGTCCATGGGTCTCCTTTTCGAACACGGTAGGTGTCTCCCCGGTTGCCCACCGGTGCGGCACCCACCGCCGAGGTTCCACTCTGTCGTGTGCTGCGGGCGGTGCTGCTCAGTGGTGCAGGGTGTCCGCGGGTGGGCACCCGTAAACGGCGCGGTAATAGTCGGCGAACCGGCCGAGGTTCCCGAAGGGCCGCTGGCTCGGACTTGGCCGCCGCGCCGCACGGTCCGGAATTGACGGTTCCCCGTCGATCGGCCTGCCATCCACGAGCGATTCACCGGAGCGCTCAACATCTACGCCATCGAGCCTGCCACTTTCGACTGCGACGCCGCCACCCTGGGCTAGACGTTCGCTGGCTACGCCGTCGCTCTCGCGCACCCCCGGTACCAGGCCCAGGCGAACCTGGCCCAGCAGATGCGGACTGCGATGCAGAGCCACACCGTCCCCGAACATCACATCTAGGTGGCCGCGACCGGCCGAGCGGCCTCGATGACCTGTGTAAGGGCGGCGTGCAGGTGCCGGAGATCCTCGAGCGAAATACCGAGGCGCTCCACGACGGCCGGGGGGATCTGCTCGGCGCGGCTGCGTAGGGCCTGCCCCGTGGCAGTAAGGGTCACAGCGAGGCTGCGTTCGTCGGCACGATCCCGCTCGCGGCGCAGGTACCCGATCGCCTCGAGGCGTTTGAGCAGCGGCGACAGGGTGCCCGGGTCGAGCTGCAACAGTCGGCTGAGTTCTCGCACAGACAACGGGGCACGCTGCCACAACGCGAGCATCACCAGATATTGCGGATGGGTGAGCCCCAGCGGCTCGAGCAGCGGTCGGTAGACGGCCACGACGCCGCGGGCGGCGACGGACAGCGCGAAGCAAACCTGCTGCTCCAGGGCTAGGGGGTCAACGGTGTCAGTCGGCTCACTCACGGGCTATCTCCTCGGATTCACTGTTAGGCTACCAATGATTGGTGCACCAAGTATTGGTGTGGCAATCATCTCTACCTCCGGAAGGGGCCACGGCATGGCGAAGGACAGCAAGGACCAGGGCCGGTTCATGCGCTGGTTCCACCAGACGTTCGATAACTGGTTCTTCCGGTCCTTGATCGGGCCCGCGCAGACGACCAACGCTGTGCATGGTGCGGAGGTGTTCGCCCGTGAGCAGTGGAAGCGCGACCTGGAGGAGCGTAAGCGCTACACCCGCGAACAGCGCGATCGTAGGCGCGCTGCCCGCGAGGCAGGGCTAGGTCGCTGACTGTATCGCTCGACCGCGACCCGGCCAGGCTCATGCGCCGGACGACGCAACCCGCATCCCCGGCTGGACGCGGTCCGCGAGATCATCCGCCAGCAGCTGCCGACGGACCGGAACCCGATCACACCGATGCGCCCCGACCTGGATCCGGGCGTCCTGACGCCCACCGGTGAATTCCACGCGTTGGCGATCAGGTTGTTCAGGGCGAGCTGGACGAGGTGCGTGTCGCCCGTGCGGACCAGGCCGTCGTCGATCGTGGCGTTCACTTCGCGGCGCGGGTCGGCGTCACGCAGGTCCGCCAAGGCCGCGCGCGCCAGCCGACTGAGATCGACGCGCTCGCGGCGCAGTTCCGCGCGCGTGACGCGGGAGAGGCGCAACAGGTCGTCGATGAGTTGGGAACTGCGCGCCGCTTTGTCGTGGATGCGGCGCAGGTACTGCTGCGCCTCCTCGTCCAGCCGGTCGGCGTGGTCCTCGAGCATGATCTCGGCAAGGCCGGCCACTGACCCCAGCGGGGCCCGCAGGTCGTGGGACACCGAGTACGCGAATGTATCAAGCTCCTTGGTGGATACTTCGAGTTCTCGCACCCGCTGCTCCAGCTCGGCGTTGAGCCGGCACACTTCCTCCTCGGCCCGTTTGCGCTCGGTGATATCGGTGGAGATGCCCACGACGGCAGGCGCGCCCCGCGCTGTCCATCAAGGGGACCTTGACCGTGATGTAGGTGTCCGGCCCGTCCTCTCCGGGGGCGATCTCCTCCACCTGCACCGGGCCTCCGGCTCGGACGGTGCGGGCCGTGCTGGACGAGACGATGGGGCTGGGCGCGGACAGCGGCAGTGAGTGCGTCGGCTATCAGGCGCACGAGCCCGACGGCGAGGAACGAGCCAGCCTGACCATGAACCGGCTGGTCGCCTCGGTGCGCTTCACCGGGAGGATCGGCACCGTCGGCGTCTTCGTGCCTCAGGATCCCGGGGCCGGCGATGAGCTGGCGAAGCAGGGCAAGCTCGCCTTCGACTTCGGCATGTTCTGGTTCAAGGGCCAGCACATCGGCAGCGGCCAGGCGCCGGTCAAGAAGTACAACCGGCAGCTGCGCGACCTGATCGCCGCGGGCAAGGCCGAGCCGTCGTTTATCGTGAGCCACGAGCTGCCCTCGACCGTGCGCCGGAGGCCTACGAGCACTTCGACAAGCGGGATGACGGCTGGACGAAGGTCGTCCTGCACCCAGCGATTGCGGGAGCGGGTGCCTGACATGGCCGGAGTGCTGAACAGACGACGGACGATCGCCATCCTCGACCGCAACCTCTACATCGCCAAACGCGGCGGCCGTGACCGCGTTCTAGCCTGAACGGCGCGAGAAGCCCTGCGTAGGGGAAACGGGGAGCCGCGCCCTTCGACAGGGTTCCGCCACAACAGATCCACGATCCGCGCGATCGACGGTCATCAAGGGACCTGGCGGACCGCCGTCACCTGGTCCGTGTCGCGGGTGGACTTCATCGCGTGGCTCCGATCCGGCCCGCGGTGGGTCGACCTGAAGACCACCCCCGGCGGTTCTCGTCCGCGACCGTGCATGCCATCTTCGCTCTGCATCAGGTCGAGGACGTGACCTACGGAGAATGAAAGGGCTCAATGAGCACGCCCGGGAACGCCGTGCCGACCTCCGGACCTCCGCGTTTCAGTCCTGCCCACCATCGCGGAGCCGCTCGCCACTCTTTACAGTCCCTCCTATTTCGGTTTGATCGGGATTTCGATGGTGAAGGTGGTGCCGGGGCCGTCGTGGTCGCTGAGGGTGATGGTGCCTTGGTGGCGTTCGATGATGGTGCGGGCGATGACCAGGCCGAGGCCGGTGCCGGGGATGCGTCGGTCGAGCGCGCTGGAGGCGCGGTAGAAACGGCGGAAGAGGCGGGGTCGTTCAGCGGCGGGGATCCCGATACCGGTGTCGGCGACGGACCAGGTGATGTTTTGGCCGGTGTCGTCGAGGGTGGCGGTGACGGTGATCGTGCCGCCGGCCGGCGTGTACTTGACGGCGTTTGACAGCAGGTTGTCGGCGACTTGGCGTAGCCGGTCCGGGTCGGCGTGCAACTCGAGGTGTTCAGGCAGCTGTGTGGTGATGGTGATTCCTTTGTCGGCGGCCGGTGAGGCGGCTTCCACCGCTTCTCGGATGATGGCGCACAGATCGGTGCTGGTGGGTTTGATGGCGAGGTGCCCGGACTCCAGCTGGGCCAGGTCGAGCAGATCGTCGGCCATGACTGACAGCCGTTCGGCGTTACAGGTGACGATGCGCAGGTAGTGCCGTTGTTCGTCGTGGGTCAGGTCGTCGGGTGCCTCTTGCAGGAGAGTGGCGGTGCCGGTGATCGCTGCGAGCGGGTTGCGTAGTTCGTGGGTGACCATGGCGAGGAACTCGTCCTTGGTGCGGGCCAGTTCGATGGCGAGTTCTTCGGCGCGGCGCCGTTCCACGTACTGCCCGATCTGGGCGGCGAGGCCGCTGAGCAGGCCCAACAGGGTGTCTTCCGGGTCTTCGACGCGGTCCCCGTAGACGCACAGCGCGCCGATGGCACGGCCGGCCGCGCACAGCGGGACGCCGATGGCGACACGTAGTCCGATCCGGGCGGCGACCCGGCTGCGCGGGGATCCGGTGTCAGCGCCCAGGTTGGGGATCCAGTGTGCCGTGCCGTCGGCGCATACCCGGCCGGGCAGCGTGATGCGGGGCTCCAAGGTGTCGACGGCGAAGTCGTGCAGCCGTCGGCCGGGATGGGCGTGGCGGGCGGCGCAGGTCAGCAGTTGCCGGTCGTCGTCGACGATCCACAGCTCGGTGACCGGCCAGCCCATTTTGACGCCGAGGGCCTCGACAACCCGGGCTGCGGCGGTGGCGCTGGAGTCGGCTTCGGCCAGGCCGCGGGCGACGGCGGCTTCGGTGGCGGCGAAGCGGCTGGCTCGCCGGGTGGTGGTGATGTCGTGGGCGAAGATGTGGAACACCCGGCCGGTGGGCTCGTCGGTGGCTGTCATTGTCGTCTCGATCGGGACCTCGTGACCGTCGGCGTGCCAGGCGGTCCATTGCAGCCGCCGGTCCCGCGTCTGCCCGGGCAGTCCCCCGGCCAGTGCCGCGAGTTCGGTCCGGCCGGCGGCCCGCGCTTCTGGCCGCACGAGCAGCTCTACCACGGACCGGCCGCATGCCTGCGCTGAGGTGTAGCCGAACGTGGTCTCCGCGGCGGGGTTCCAGGCGAGCACCCGCCCGGTGGCGTCAAAGGCGAGATAGGCGTCCAACGCCGCGGCAAGCACGGCCGGAAGGTGGGGCAGCGCGGCGCCGGAGTTACCGAAACTCTCAGATTCCGCTGGCATCGGCTCCCCCTTTCCGTGAATACGGTGCGATCGACCTGGCCGCATCGCCCTTGCCCGCAACGCTTATCGCGTACTGGACCGGGCCGGGCCCGGTAAGTGGTCATGCCTGGGCGGCATCGGCTGTTGGCTTCCTGTCCGCGTTCGGCCTCTCGGCGCAGCAGCGGTGAGACATCCTTGCGGTGATCAGATCTCCGAGCCCTTCGGTCCGGAAGGCGACCTTGCTGGCCATCGATGCGAGGGTGATGAGTAGGAATAGACCAGAACGACGAATGCCATGACGACAAGTCTTCGTCCGATCGACCATGGCCGACAGCGGCAGATATGCCATACACGCCCAAAATCCTGCCAACCCGCCGTAAGCTATGTCATATGCTCCGAAATGTGGCCGTGATCGCCCTCCCCGAGGTCGCGGCCTTCGAGCTGGGCGTGCTCTGCGAGCTGTTCGGATATGACCGCAGCGACGAGGGCCTGCCCGGCTACGACTTCGCCGTCTGCTCGCTCGACGGGCGCCCGGTGCCCACCCACACCGGCTTCGACATCAGCGTCAAGAACGACCTGTCCCGGGTCGAGGCGGCCGACCTGGTCGCCGTCGCGCGCTATTACCACGACGGCTACGCGGTGGACCCCGAGGTGACCGGGGCGCTGCGCCGAGCGCACGAGCGGGGTGCCTGGGTGATGAGCGTGTGCACCGGCGCGTTCGCGCTGGGCGAGGCCGGCCTGCTCGACGGCCGCCGCTGCACCACGCACTGGCTGCACACCGACGAACTGTCCCAGCGCTACCCGGCCGCCAAGGTCGACCCGGATGTGCTCTACGTCCAGGACGGCAAGATCCTGACCAGCGCGGGCACGGCCGCGAGCCTGGATGCCGGGCTCCATCTCGTACGCCAGGAGTACGGCACCGCGATCGCCACCGCCCTCGCCCGGCGGATGGTCGTGCCGCCGCACCGCGACGGCGGCCAGGCGCAGTTCATCGAGACCCCACTGCATCCGTTGCACTGCGAGACGCTGCAGCCGGTACTCACCCAGGTGCTCGGCACGCTGGACCAGCCGCACAGCGTCGACACGATGGCCGAGTGCGCCCACATGGCGCCGCGCACCTTCGCCCGCAAGTTCCGCAACGAGACCGGCGCTACCCCGCACGACTGGCTCACCAACCAGCGGCTGCTACTCGCCCGCCGACTGCTCGAGGACTCCGACCTCTGCATGCACACGATCGCCGAGCGGACCGGCTTCGGCAGCGCGGCCACCCTGCGGCATCACTTCGCCCAGCGGCTGAGCACCACCCCGCACGCGTACCGCGGAACATTCCGGTCACACTCGGTGTGAGCCGCCCCGGCCGGGGGATGACGGCGACGCCTACCTCACCCTGCCCGACACCGCCGACGCGACCGCCGACGCGACCGCCGACTCGGCCGCCGACTCGGCCGTCAGCCTCTGGCACCGGACCGCCCTACGCCGAGAACCCTCGCGCTACCCGTCCTCGCCGATGACGCGACGGACGGACATGCCTCGGATTGCGGGCAGCGGCCTCGATCCCAGCCGGCCGGCCGCCTGCTCCGGAGCGGTCGCATCGTCAGACGGACACTTTGACACCTGTGGTGGTTCGAAACGAGTCATACCGATCTCGTCGGTCACCGCGACGCCACCACGTAGGTTGCTGACCGGTTGCCGTGTGTCTCAGCAACCCCACTTGAACGCAGAAATGCGTCATGGATGCACCAGAAACGTGTCTCAGAGTGAGGTTCTGACACAAAAAACGGGCCTAAGCTTTTCACTTAAACCCGACATTTAATGTAAATCGTGTCCGGAGGGGGACATTTACCCTCATCTATAGCATCCAACACGGAAAAGTCCATCACGTGTCAGAACGTGTTAGACCACGCTTCTGGCTCACCGGTGCGGCGTGACACCCGCCGAGGAGTAGTTAGGTGGTGGGTCCGTTGAGGACCGTGCCGCTGCCTGCACTGTTGCCCCGGTTGACGCTGCAAGACCGCGAAGGCGGACACCGCAAACCGGGCCGCGGGTCCCGTCACCGGCCGCCGCTGTCGTTGCCGCAACTGCCGGAACCCGCCCGCCGGGACGTGAGCTTCGGGATGGGCCGTCTGGACGCCGGTGGCCGGCTCACCGCCCGGGCGAGCATGACGAGCCTGCAATGGTCGCCCGGCGACCGGATCCGGTTCACCATCCGCGACGGCCTGGTCGTCGCCGCAATTGACCCCTGCGGGCAGCGAGACCTCGGTGAGAACGGTCTCCTCCGGTTACCGGTCGCGATACGGCGGGCCTGCCACCTACGGGCGGGAGACCAGATCCTGCTCGCTGCCCTACCCGCCCGGCAGCGGCTGATCATCCACCCGCCCGCGACCCTGGCAACACTGACCGCGGCCCTCCACGACACCGCGACCGGCGGTGACCGCCGATGACCGCGCCCCCGACTCGTCCCGAAGTCCTCGACGCCGCACGGCTGACGCTCACCCAGATGGGCATCAGCGCGACCGACCTCCTACAGGCCGCCGGCGGAACACGAAGGCCGGTACCAACCTTCGCCGAGTACGTACCGGTCGTGGCCGCCGCGGTACCACCGGGTTCACGGCGGATGTACGGCACCTACTGGAGCAAGGCCGTCACCAAGTGGGGCGACCGGCAGCTGGACGAGATCACCCCGACCGAAATCGAAGCCCTCGCCCGCGACACCCAGGCGAACGCAGCGCGCTGACCGACGCCCGGATCACCGAACTGGTCGACGCGGCCTCGACCACCGGCAACGACCCGGAGCTGGACGCCCTGATCGTGCGGCTACACCTCGAAACGGCATGCCGGCGCGGCGGTGCGCTCGCGTTACGGCCGATGGACCTGGACGTCGAACAGTGCCTGATCATGCTGCGGGAGAAGGGCGGCTTTCCGCTGGCAGCCCGTCTCCCCCACCCTGATGCAGTACCTGCAACGGCATGCCCTGGAACGCCGGGCGCCCGGCGACGGGCAGCTGCTGCGCTACGCGAACACCCGACCGGTCAGCCGGCGCCGGTACGACTATCTGTGGCAACGGCTCGGGAGGATTCTGCCCTGGGTGGCCACCCAGCAGGTCTCCGCGCACTGGCTACGCCACACCACCCTGACCTGGGTCGAACGCGTCTACGGCTACGGCGTCGCCCTCGCCTACGCCGGACACGCCGAAACACCCAACGACGCCGGCACCACCGCCCGCTACGTCAAAGCCACCCTCGAAGAGGTCGCGACCGCCCTGACCGCATTGACCGGCGAACCGCACCCGCTCGCCCTGCCAGGGGACGCCGAGTCCTAGCAGTGGCTCGTTCCTCTGCTGTGAGGTGATCGGCGATGCCTACTCACGACCATCCCCTCCACTCCCCTATCGAATTCGTTCGACGCCTGACTGTCCGCAGCGCCAGCACCGCGGGCCCGCGGCCGGGAACCACGACTGGGTGCGGGCGGTGTCAGGTTCGCGTTATACGGCCGGATCTCCACGAACGAGTATCAGGATCCGGTGTCGTCACGAGCGTGGCAGGTCCAGTCGGCGCAGCGGGTGACCGCCGGCCGGGGCCGGACCATGATGGGTTCTTCGACACCGGCGCGTCACGGAGCATGCCGTGGCATAAACGCCGGCAGGCCGCCGCCCTGCTCGCCGCAGCTAGGGAACCGGGACGTGGCTTGATGCGGTGGTGGTGGGCGAGTTCGAGCGCGGCCCACGTCGACGAGGTGCTCGCCGTCAGCGTTACCGCCGACGGCCGCACCATCTCCTCGGCCAGCAAGGACGGCACCGTGGTGCTGTGGGACGCAACCTCACGGCAGGCGCGGGCAGTCCTCCGACGTGGCGAGCCTCCCCTGTCTCGACCATCGGCAGGCCGACGTGGTCGCCGTCGTGCTCGGCGGGCTGATCGTGGCCTGCGCACCCCGCGTGGGGCTCGAAACTCGGCCGGCAAGCGAGTACGACAAACGGTCCCTCTCGTGGCGGAGAAGGACCGTGCGGGCGGTGAGCTCAGGCAGCGTCCGTTTGCCGTTGATGCTGGTGGTTCTGGTTTTGCTGTAGGGCTTCCTCGAGTTGGTCTTCCAGAATGATGATCCGGCAGGCGGCTTCCAGCGCGGTGCCCTGGTCGACCATCTCCCGGGCCCGCGCGGCGAGGCGCAACTGGTAGCGGGAGTATCGGCGGTGCCCGCCGGCCGAACGGAACGGGGTGATCAGCTTCGCCTCGTCGAGCCGGCGCAGGAAGTCCTGCGAGGCGCCGGTGATCTCCGCGGCGCGGCCCATCGTGTAGGCGGGGTAGTCGTCGTCACCGAACATGTCGTCGGGTTGAGCCATACATGCACCTCTCCATGACGAGGGCCCCGGCGCAGAAGCGCCGGGGCCCAGGGTTACGGGTCAAAAACACCATCTACCGACAGGTTCGTCGGGTTGTCGTATCCGCACCTGCCGCCATCGGCGGCGTGGGGTGCGAGGATCGCATAAGCGTGACCGGAGACCACCTCTCGTTCGATGGAAACTGCGGTGTCCGCTCCAGAGTCGAACTGCATCGTGGAGACGGGCGATCCAACGGTGTCCGGGCCCTCCCTTTCCTCTGCTTCTGATTTCTGTCGTGCTTGTCGTGCTGCCCGCCGGCGCCGGAGCCCCACGCGACTTCATGGCCCCGTCCGCGTGCGGCGGACTGTCCTGCCAGGCCGGGCCCTGAACCAGCATCGGCCCCTGCCTGCTCGCCCCGACCTGGAACTACGTCAGGGTCTTACTTGCCACTTCCACGTGCCTTACTTGCCGTGTTGCGTGCGGTGAGCACTTCCACCGCTGTGCCGAGCGAGCCACGAAATGTGTCCGGGCCCTGCGTAACGCTCGGCCTGCTTCGTCAGCGTCTTCGACGATCTCTGCTCTCAACGATAAAAAGGTTAACCAGACGCAGCGGGAATGTCTAGTGGTTCAGGCCTAGATTTTCTCGACGGCTGCCCCTGCTTTCAGCGCCGGATGACATCGCGCGGAGGTAAGCGGCTTCGTCGCATTGCCGTTGCAGCGCGTGACCTGAGCACAGGAAATGCGAGACAGTCTCGCCCAGTTGCCGATCCGAACATGACACGTCAACCCGCGGCCGGCGGCGCCGTAGACGTCGCGGTGGCGCCGCCGGGACGGGAGACCCAGCGGGAAACTCGTCGGTGCCCCACACACAATCAGCGGGAACGCGGCGATGACGGCCGGGTGCGACCAGCCGAGGGCCACGGTCTGGGCGGTCCTCGCGGTGTTCGTCCTGGTGGCCGCGCGAACGGTGCGGCGCTACAACATCCGGGGCCGGTCGCCCGCCCGGCCGGCCGGGAACGGTCACCACCGCCGGACCGGACGACGGGTTCCTCGACCGCTACCCCGTCGTGGCCGGGGGCGGCCTTCCTCCTCGTGTTCACCGGACTGTGGGCACGGCGGCGGCGTCACTTAGCGGGATGTCGACCGGGCGCGATGGCTGTGGGCGAGGTGCTGGTACTGCCGCCGGTGCGGATCCGTATCGATGCTGGCTTCCACCGCTTCCACCTTGGTCCTGTGACGGCGCCTCGCGGCTCAGGTGCGATGTGTCGCCAGCGGCGCGGGGCCCAGCGTCCAGTTCCGTGGTGAGCAGGTCGAGTTCACTCTGCAGCCGCGCCAGCAGGACGGCTAGATCGGGGCAGCGTTGCGGATCCGCCGTGACGGTGACGGTGAGCGCGCCCGCGTACGACAGCGCCGCGAACCCGACCGTGACGTTCCCGGTGATCGGCGACACCGGAATGACCTCGGTGATCGGCGCGGCGAGGAAGGACAGACGGACGTCCGGGCCGTGAAGGTCGGTGACCAGCGTGGTCACCGATTGCTGCCGGTCGACGAACCGCCGGAAGACGCCGAACCACGCCAGGATGCGAAACACCGGTCCGAGCAATGCGGCGGATGCGCCCGGGCTGGCCGGCCTGCGGCTACGAGTGGTATGGGCGATAGCCGCGAGCCGCTGATACAGGTCGCCGGCTACGGTCACCGGGACTGTCATGACCCCGACCTCGTTGCCGAGGTGCCCGGCCGTCGCCTCGCGCCGGCCGGCGATCGGCACGGAGATGACGAACCGGTCGACGTTCTCCCCACGGTGTTGCAGCACCGCGTGCAGGGCGCCGGTCACCGCCGTGAGGACGACGTCGTTGACCGTCGCGCCGTGTGCGTGCGCCAGCTGCCGCACGCCGGCGAGGTCGGCGCGAGCCACGGCCAGGCCGCGGTGTGCCCCGATCGGCCGGTTCAGCGAAGACCGTGGCGGGCCGGTGACACCGCCCGTGGCGAGTTCGGCGATGGCCGAGCGGAGTTGCCGGGCTTTCACCGGGAGGTGGCCCAGCGCCCGGAGCCGGGTGCCCGACGCATCGAGGAACAGGCTGCGCCGGCGGGGCGCCGGCCGCGGGAAGACGGTGTCCGGCGTGGTGGGTGCACCGTCGACGAGGCGGGCGAGGATGGCCAGGCCGCCGAGGCCGTCGGCGAGGACGTGGTGCAGCGTCACGACCAGCGCGGCCCGGCCGTCGGACATTGAGGTGACCAGGGTCGCCGACCACAGCGGCCGGTTCCTGGGAAGTCTGCGAGCGGTGGTCACGGCGACGACGCCGAGCAACGCGGCCTCGTCGCCCGGCGCCGGGCAGCGTACGGCGTCGACGTGGTCGCGGATATCGAAGCCGGGGTCGTCGACCCAGACCGGACGCCCGGCCCCGAGCGGAGCCCGGACCAGGCGCTGCCGCAGCCGCGGTACCCCATGGATGCGTTGACCGAACGCGTCGCGCACCGCCGCGAGGTCCAACGCCGTTGCGGTGCCGAGGACGAGGACCGCGGCGACCTGCATCGGTGAGCCGGGAAGATCGCAGGCGAGCTGCATCAGGTCGGTCGGACTCGTCCGCTCGATCGACGCCCTCGACCGCACGCGAGCGCCACCGGCCACGGCCCGCGGAGGCATCACGCCGTCCCGGTTCTCGCCCGGCTGAGGTCGGCGGCGATCTGCGTACCCCAGGCGTCGAGGGCGTCGAAGTCGCGGAAGTCTCCGTCCGCCACCCGCAGAGCCATGACGACGGCCTTCTCCCCCAAGCCGAGCCGGTGCCGGTCCAGGCGCCCGGCAAAGAGGCGATGGCCGCGAGCATGGGTCGCCCGGACGATGTCGCCGACCTCGGCCGGCTCCTCGGCCGGCTTGGGCGGATCACCGATCGGGCCGACGGAGAACAGCCAAACCGGTCGCGGTGGCTGCACCGCGATCCGTTCCGCGAGCCTTCGGGCATCCTCGAGCCACCGCCCCAGGTAGACGGCGCTACCCAGGACTACGGCGTCGTACGGCGTCGGGTCGCCGACTTCAGCGGCGGGAAGCTCATCCACGACGACGTCGGCGGGCAGCCCGGCGCGCAGCGACCCGGCGATGCGAGTCGCAGCCTCGGCGGTGGATCCGTGTCTGCTTGCGGCACTGACCAGAATCCTCATTGCTGTCGCTCCAATCTGTGGGTTCTGCGGTGTATCAGGCCACTGCCCTCGTTCATCCCTGGCCGGGCTGCTCCGCGCGATCACGGATGCCGCGCAGCATCCGGTGGCTCATCACGAAGCTGACGACCGTCACCGGCTCCACCACGAAACGCGCCCACCACCGCGTGTACGCATACCGTTCCCGGACGACCAGCCTGGTCGTGGTCGCCGAGACCGGGGACAGATCGAAGGTCCAGGAGAAGTCGTACGGCACGGCGGCGGCTCCGGGCCAGACCCCGCCCTGCAGGACCAGCGTGTGCGGTGGCTTGACGACGGCGACGTTCACGGCGAGCTCCGGCGTGAGCCTGACGGCGTCACCGACGTCGAGGCGCTGCCAGTCCGGGTTGATCTGCAGCGCGCTGTGAATGTCGCAGCCGGCAAGGTTCTCGAGGCGGTCATAGCTGTAGAAGCCGCCTCGACCCTGACCGAGCTGGACGATCCAGGGCCACACGTCGCCGACACCGGCGTTGATCGTGATTGCCCGGGTCGCCGTCAGGTCCGGATCAGGAACCAGCTCATCGCCGGGCAGGGGTTCGGTGATCTCGGCATCGGTCGCGCCCCACCGCAACTGCCGCCTCCGCAGGACGGCAACCGCCGCGACGACGGCCATCCACGTGATGAGCGATGAAGCGCCCGGCGCCCTGGTCACGGCGCGGTCTTGGACTGGTCGGCGTCCGGTATGACGATCACCGGGCAGGGAGCGTGTTGGATGCAGTGCTGACTGACCGACCCCAGCAACATGCCGGCGAAGGCCCCGTGGCCACGACTGCCGACGACCAGGAGTTCCGCACCGGCCGCGGCCTCCAACAGGATCTGAGCGGCAGGCCCGTGAGCAACCTTGATACGTACGTCGACGGGCTGATCCCCCGTCCCGACGACATCCGCCACGGTTTCGGTGAGGACCTTCTCGGTGACGGCGGCGATGCTGTCGCCGGGAGACGGGTACGGGACCGCACCGTAGGAATATTCGTAGGTCGCCGGCTGCTGCCAGGCGGCTACCGCTTCGATGGTCGCGCCGGTCAGCCGGGCCTGGCCCAGCGCCCAGCGCAACGCGGCCCTGGAGCCGTGCGAACTGTCGACGCCCACGACGATGTATCTGCCCTCGAGGTATGTCTGGTCGGTCATCTCTACCTCCACGTGATGTCAGCGTGCGCATCTCCAGCACCTGCTACCTCGAGTAGAACGCCGCGCCACCGGAAGCCGTCAGTGCCGAACGGCCCATCCTGGACAAGGTCCCTCGCGCCCAGATCCTGGTACTGCGCCTGGACTTGAGGTCTGAGCCGACGGCGGCGGGACGGGCGGTGAGCGGTTCACGCTCACCGTCCGGTTTCTAGACGAGCCAGCGATTGCGTCGCACGAACGGCATAGAAGCCCAGGTGCGACCCAGCCCCAGGTCGTCCCCGCGTTGAGCAGAGCCAGTACGAGGAGGACAGCGGCGTAGGTCAGGTGGCCGTCCACCGCATCGGGATCCACCCGAGCCTGACCGGCATGCCTGCGTCGCTCTGGCGTCGCCGTCGAGGGCGGTCAGGGATGTCGGTCAGGCGGCGACCAGCAGGCGGTTCGGTCGCGTCGGGTTCCCGGGGGTGGATCCGGTCAAGGACGCCGGTGCGGTTCTGGTCTCCGCGAGCGGCATCTCGTCGAACCTTGCGGTGACGGCGTCGAGCAGCCCGGTCAGGTCCAGGATCCGGCGGACGTTGGGCTGCGGGTTCGTGATCCGCAGTTGGCATCCGATGCGGGCGGCGGCCTCGGCTACGACGATGAGGGCGGTGATTCCGCTGCAGTCCAGAAAGGTGATTCCGGCGAGGTCGACCTCGATGCGGTGGGGAACGTGCCTGGTCAACGTGCGCAGTAGCCCGGCCCGTAGGACGTCGGCGGTCGACAGGTCGATCTCGCCGGCCACGGCGACGCGGATGGTGCCCGGCGACGGGCAACTCGTGTCGATGTGCGGCTGCGTCGACGGTGCTTTCAGCGAAAATGTGGTGGACATCGGTCCCTCCAGCCAAACGGCTTCGTCCAGAGAATGCTTGGTGGGCGGGCATGGTCTGGACCCGTCGCCGGGGAGGCAACAAACGCGAACATCGCGGGCGTCGCAGGCTCGACAAGGTGCGCATGTCGGTGCGGTAGCTACTCGTACGTTACTCGTCGGAGGTCACGAGCGGGGACTTCGAGGACGTCGGTGAGCCGATCTGTTCCGAGATAGAGGCGGAGGACCGACGAGCGCCAAGATGAAGCACCGCGAGTTCCTATCCGGTTGCCGCACCTCCGATCAGGCCGTCCTGGTCGGGGTCGACGGAGGTTGCTACCGGTGGCCGTTGGTGTTCGATCCGGTCTCGGTCGGGTGGGGGCTGTGGGGTCTGTTCCGCTTCGTGCTGGTCGTCGTCTGTTGGCCGGGTGCCGGGTGGCTCCCGGTCGGGGGTCGGCTCGCCTCTCGGGTGCTCGGTCAGGTAGCGGACGGCGGTGTTGGCGACGGCCAGCAGCGGTACGGCCACGAGAGCACCGATGATGCCGGCGACGGTGACGCCGGTCGCGATCGCGAGGATGACGGCGAGCGGGTGCAGGGCGACGGCGTGGCCCATGATGAGTGGCTGCAGGACGTGGCCTTCCAGCTGTTGCACGGCGATCACCACGGCGAGGGCGATGAGCGCGACGATCGGCCCTCGGGTTACCAGTGCCACCAACACGGCGACAGCGCCGGAGAGGGTGGCGCCGATGACCGGGATGAACGAGCCGAGGAACACGAGCGCGGCCAGTGGCAGCGCGAGCGGGACGCGCAGCACGGCCAGCCCGATGCCGATACCGACCGCGTCAATGAACGCGACGAGCACCGTGGCACGGACGTATGAGGACAGGGTGTGCCACGAGTAGTGGCCCGCGCGGGCCGCCGGGATGCGGGCCGGGCGTGGCAACAGGCGGCAGAGGAATTGCCAGATCTGTGCGCCGTCACGCAGGAAGAAGTACAGGGTGAACAGCACGAGCAGGAATCCGGCGAGGAGTTCCCCGAGCGTTGTCGCCGTGCTCAGCGCGCCGGAGGTGATCGCACCCTGGTTCTCCGAGATCTTCTGTAGCAGTTGGTCGACTGTGCCGCTGAGCTGCGCCTGGGTGAGGTGCATCGGGCCGCGCGCCAGCCACGTCTGAATCTGTTGCACGCCTTCGCGGACCTGGGTGGAAAGGTCGTCGAACTGGGAGATGACGGTCTGGACGATCAGTCCGAGACCGGCGGTTACGGCAACCAGCCCGCCCACGAGCACCATGCCGGCCGCGAGTGACCGGTTGACTCCCCGTTTGCGCAGCGCTCGGACGGCCGGCTCGAACAGCGCGGCGAGCAGTAGTGCCACCGCCACCGGGACGACGACCAGATGCAGGAACGCGATCAGCCTGATCATCAGGTAGGCGGTGGCGGCGAACAGGATGAACCGCCACGCCCACGCCGCGGCGATCCGCACGCCGCGGGGAATACCGTCGTCGACGGTGGGCGCCTGCTGCGGGACGGCCACCCGTCGCGTGGTGTCGGTGAAGGTGCTGTCCACCTCGAACGACGGCAGCGGACCAGGTTGCCGGGCGGTGGCCAGCCGGACGCGCGCTCTTTCGCGTGCCGACGAGACCCACCTCATGGCGAACCCGCCGCTGGGCGGTGCCGGATTACCCAGCGGGCCAGTTCGTCGGCGCCCCAGACGATGATGGGGAAAGGGGTGATGATCGCGAGTTGGGTCCAGCTGAGCGAGGCGGTGCCGAAGATGTGCTGCAGCGGCGGGGCGTAGATGACGGCGGCGGTGAATACCAGTTCGAACAGGATGCCCCAGAGCAGCAGCGGATTGGTGAACAGTCCGATGGTGAACAGCGACGCCCGATCGGTGCGGGCGGCGAACGCGGTGCCGATCTGGCAGGCGACGATCCCGGCGAACGTGATCGTGGTGGCTTGCAGGTAGGCGTGGTGCAGGTCGCTGCCGGGTCCGGTGGGGTCACCGGGATGCCATCCGGCGCGCACGAGGGTGTAGAGGTAGCCGCCCATGACCAGGACTGCGGAGACGCCGCCGAGCAGCAGCCAGGCACGCAGCAGCAGCGTCCGGTCGATCACGCCGGTGGTGCGTGGCCGGGGTGGGCGGTTCATCAGGCCGGGCTCGGCCGGTTCGCGACCCAACGCCAGCGCGGGCAGGGTTTCGGTGCCGAGGTCGATCGCGAGGATCTGCAGCACTGTCAGCGGCAGCGGGATCGCCCCTCCGGACAGCGCGAAGATCAGGAACGGGACCACCTCGGGTACGGCGTGGGCGAAGATGTAGAGCACGAATTTGCGGACGTTGTCGAACACCCGCCGCCCCGCGTCGACGGCGACAACGATGGTCGCGAAGTTGTCGTCCGTGAGCACCATCGTTGCGGCCTCGCGGGCGACGTCGGTGCCGGAGCGGCCCATCGCCACGCCGATGTCGGCGTGGCGCAGCGCCGGGGCGTCGTTGACGCCGTCGCCGGTCATCGCCACGATCTGCCCGCCGGCACGCAACGCCTCGCAGATCCGCAGCTTCGCCTCCGGTGAGGCCCGGGCGAACACGATCTCGTCGTGGCCGGCCAGAAGCTCGTCGAGGCCGGCGTCGCTGAGTCGGTCCAGTTCCTCGCCGGCGACGATGCGGCCGCCGTCGCGGCCGACGCCGACCTGGTGGGCGATCGCGGCGGCGGTGGGTCCGTAGTCGCCGGTGATGACGTGGATGCGGATGCCGGCCTGGTGGGCGCTGGCGACGGCCTCGGCGACGCCGGGCCGGGCGGGGTCGACCATTGCGGCCAGGCCCAGCAGGGTCAGCCGTGCGTCGGCGTCGTCGCGCCGCGCCGGTGCGGGCTCTCCCGCGTCGAGGGTCCGCTGGGCGACGGCGAGGACGCGCAGGCCGCCGGCCGCGTACCGGTCCAGTCTGTGTTGTAGTTCGAGGCGTGTCGCGTCGTCGAGCGGCCGGCGGTTGCCGTCCGGGTCGAGCAGGTGCGTGCAGCACGGAAGCACCGTCTCGGGCGCCCCCTTGGTGCGCACGGCGAGGATCCCGGCTGTTTCGTCCACGACGGACATCCGCTTGAGGTGTCCGTCGAAGTGGAACACCGCACGGCGCCCCGCATCTCGCGCGGCGGGGGTGACGGCCATGTCGAGGTTCGCGGCCAGGCGTAGCAGGGCCAGTTCGGTGGGATCCCCGCTGCCGGGCTGGGTGCCGGTCGGTGATTGGGCGGTCGTGCAGGATGCCGCGGCGGCCGCCAGGACGCCGGCGCGGGGGTCGTCGATCGGTGCGCCCGCGTCGAGTTCGCTGCCGGGCAGCCAGATGCGGGTGACGGTCATCCGGTTCTCGGTGAGGGTGCCGGTCTTGTCGGTGCAGATGACGGTGGTCGACCCGAGGGTCTCCACCGCCGAGAGGCGTTTGACGACGGCACCCTTGCGGGCGAGTTCCCGGACACCGGCGGCCAGGGCGAGCGTGATGATGGGCAGCAGGCCTTCGGGGACGTTCGCGACGATCAGGCCGATGGAGAACCCGATCGCGGCGCTCCAGCCGAGGCCCGCCCAGACGCCGATGGGCAGGAACGCCACCCCGACGACGACCGCGACCACCGCGATGATCCAGGTCGCCCGCCGGACCTGGGTCTCCAGCGGGCTGCGCTGGGTCGGCCCGCGTTGCGACAGGGCGGCGATGCGGCCGAGTTCGGTGAGCATGCCGGTGCGAGTCACGACGGTGTGAGCTTCGCCGCCGGTGCAGGTGGTGCCGCTGAAGACGAGGTCGTGCGCGTCCAGCACCGAACCGGTGACCTCGGCGGGCTCGGCGGAGCGGATGACGGGCATCGATTCGCCGGTCAGCGCGGACAGGTCGACGGTGACGTCGCCGTCGATGATGCGGGCGTCGGCGCAGACCCGGTCGCCCTCGGCGACGATCAGGACGTCGCCGGGCACCAGGTCCCGAGCGGGGATCTCGGCGTGGGCGCCGTCGCGGACCACGGTGGCGGTCGCGGGCAGGAACGCGGCGAGCGCGTCGACGGCGCGTTCGGCCTGCATTTCCTGCACGAAGGCGAACCCGGCGTTGAGCAGGATGACGGCGACGACGGCGATCGCCAGCGCCGGGGCCCCGCCGGCCCAGGCCAGGACGGCGGCGACGGCGAGCAGGATCGCCAGCGGCTGGGTGAACTGGGCGAGCAACTCGGCGGGCCAGCGCCGGACGGTTCGTCGGGTCAGCCCGTTCGGTCCGTAGACGACGAGGCGCCGGGCGGCCTCGCGTCCGGCCAACCCGTGCGGCGAGGTCCGCAGGTCGCGGAACAGCTCCGCGAGCGGCTCCCGTGCGTTCACCTCGGCGCCGGCAGGACCACCCGGCGGACCGCCGCCACCGGCCGAGACCGCGCGGCCCTTGGGCGCTGCCATGGCTGTCATCGTCGAGCCTCTTCACGTACCGGGTGGTTGGGGCGGCTGGGGCGCGGCCCGGGCCAGTCCGCCCCGGGCCACGCGTGCCGGCCTAGGTGAGCCAGGTGTGGCGTCGTACCAGCGGGGTGGCCGTCCACCAGCGGCCGAGGCCGAGGGTGTTGCCGGCGCCCAGCAGAGCCAGGACCACGAGGACGGCGGCGTAGATGAGGTGGTCGTCCATGAACGGGTTGCTGGACGGGGGCAGGACAGCGGTCCACATCAGCACGGTCAGCAGCGCGCCGGCACCGGCGGCGATCCGCATGCCGATGCCGAGCATCAGTGCGACACCGATGCCCAGCAGGGCCGCCATGAACAACGCGTCGGCGACGACGCTGCCGGCGATCGAGTGGTAGAAGCCGGTGAACGGGCCGCTGGCGGACTTGCCGAGGAACCCGGCGGTGGGGCTGCCGCCGTTCAGCCACGACTTCGCGGCGACGGTACTGTGGCCCAAGCCGAACAGCTTGTCGAGGAACGCCCACAGGAAGATCCAGCCGAGGGCGAGCCGGATGCCGGCCAGCAGGTAACGCGCCGCAGTGGCCGCCGACCCGGTCCCGGACAGTACGGTGTCCGGCCCGGCGGTGGCGTGCCGGGCGGTGTCGAGCCGGTGGGCCGCGGTGTCCCGCTCCGTCTGGTCGATGGACGTGGTGGGGGCAGGGGTTTCGTGACCGTTGGCGATGTTGACCATCGCGCTCACGTTCCTTCGCATTTGCTCGGAGGCATGTTCCACGGACGAGGCAGTAGGCGACGCCGCTCATGCCGATGCGGGCGTACCGAGTGATGGGCTGGTCGGCTCGGCAGCGTCACCCCGGCTCAGGGGGCGGATCGACGGCGGCGGGCGGGCAGGCAGCCACCGGGGTCTCGAGCGACAAGTCTCACCGTACGCTCATATCGCGTGGCGGGCTGACCGGGGGCGACGGTGCCGACGGCTGCGGCGGACTGGCGTAGTGTCGAGGTGTCCGCTCTGGACCCCGGTGGTTGGCGGCCGGCCGTGGTGGGCACGTTGACGTTCTTCGCCGCTGCGGCGATCAGTCGCGTTTCTCGCGCAGATTTCTCTCGGGCACGACAATCCGGCCGTGGTCGAGATCAGGAACCGGGCGTGTCGCCGGCATTCCTGTTGTTATCGCGCGGCATACGAGCACCGATCGGAAAGGCGGCGGTCCATCATGACCGCGACCCGAACCGCACCTCCCGTCGACTCCTCGATCTTCGAGGTCGCCGAGGACGAACCGTTGGGCGTCGATGAACTGAAGCGCCTCGACGCGTACTGGCGTGCCGCGAACTATCTGTCGGTCGGGCAGATCTACCTGATGGGCAACCCGCTGCTGCGCGAGCCGCTGGAGCCCGCCCAGGTCAAGCCGCGGCTGCTCGGGCACTGGGGTACCACCCCGGGCCTGAACCTGCTCTACGCACACCTGTCGCGGATCATCGCCGCCCGCGGGCGGGAGGTCATCTACGTGACAGGTCCCGGCCACGGCGGGCCCGGCCTGGTCGCGAACACCTGGCTGGAGGGCACCTACTCCGAGGTGTACCCGCGCATCTCGCGGGACGCGACCGGCATGGAGCGGCTCTTCACCCAGTTCTCGTTCCCCGGCGGCATCCCCTCGCACGTCGCACCGGAGACCCCCGGGTCGATCCACGAGGGGGGCGAGCTCGGATACTCCCTCGCCCACGCCTACGGTGCCGCCTTGGACAACCCCGACCTGGTCGTGGCCTGCGTCATCGGCGACGGCGAGGCGGAGACCGGCCCGCTCGCCGCGTCATGGCACTCGAACAAGTTCCTCGACCCGGTCGGCGACGGCGCGGTCCTGCCGATCCTGCACCTCAACGGCTACAAGATCGCCAACCCGACGGTACTCGCCCGCATCGGCGACGACGAGCTGGCAGCGCTCCTCACCGGGTACGGCCACAAGCCCTACCTCGTCGCCGGCGACGACCCCGCCAGGGTCCACCAGCTCCTCGCCGCGACCCTCGACACCGTGTTCGACGAGATCGCCGAGATCCAGCGGGCCGCCCGCTGCGGCGACACCGTCGAGCGCCCACGCTGGCCGATGATCGTGCTGCGTACCCCCAAGGGTTGGACCGGTCCCGCAACGGTCGACGGCCTGCAGGTGGAGGGCACCTGGCGCGCCCACCAGGTGCCCCTTACCGCGGCCCGCGACGACGCCGTGCACCTCGACGCCTTGCAGGCGTGGATGTTGTCCTACCGGCCGGAAGAGCTCTTCGACGACCAGGGCGCACCGCGACCGGAGATCGTCGACTGGCTGCCGCGCGGTGAGCTGCGCATGTCGGCGAACCCGCACACCAACGGCGGCCGGTTCCCGCGCGACCTGGAGCTGCCCGACTTCCGCGGCTACGGCGTCAAGGCTGGCGAGACGGCCGAGGCGACCCGGGTGCTTGGTGGCTGGCTGCGCGACGTGATGGCCGCGAACGCCGAGTACCGAAACTTCCGGGTGGTCGGACCGGACGAGACCGAGTCGAACCGGCTCGGCGCGGTCCTCGACACCACCGCAAAGGCCTGGCAGGCCCGCGTTGACGACGTGGACCGGCATCTCGATCGGCACGGCCCCGGGTCATGGAGATCCTGTCCGAGACCACCTGCCAGGGCTGGCTGGAGGGCTATCTGCTGACCGGCCGGCACGGCCTGTTCTCCTGCTACGAGGCGTTCATCCACATCGTCGACTCGATGTTCAACCAGCACGCCAAATGGCTCAAGACCACCTGGCACCTCGGCTGGCGCAAACCCGTCCCATCACTGAACTACCTGCTCACCTCACACGTCTGGCGCCAGGACCACAACGGCACCTCCCACCAGGATCCCGGCTTCATCGACCACGTCGTCAACAAGAAGGCCGAGGTCGTCCGGGTCTACCTTCCGCCGGACGCCAACACCCTGCTCTCGGTCGCCGACCACTGCCTGCGCAGCCGTGACTACGTCAACGTCATCGTCGCCGGAAAACAACCCGCACCCACCTGGCTGGACATGGACGACGCCGCCCTGCACTGCGCCCGCGGCCTCGGCATCTGGGACTGGGCGAGCAACGACAACGGGGACCCCGAGGTAGTCCTCGCCGCGGCCGGCGACGTACCGACGTACGAGATCCTCGCCGCGACCGACCTGCTCCGCCGGCACCTGCCCGACCTCAAGGTACGGGTCGTGAACGTCGTCGACCTGATGCGGCTGCAACCCGACTCCGAACACCCGCACGGGCTGTCGGACCCCGAGTTCGACGCGATCTTCACCACCGACCGGCCGATCATCATGGCCTACCACGGCTACCCCTGGCTGATCCACCGGCTCACCTACCGGCGCACCAACCACCACAACCTGCACGTCCGCGGGTACAAGGAGGAGGGCACCACGACCACGCCGTTCGACATGGTCGTCGTCAACGACATGGACCGCTTCCACCTCGTCATCGACGTCATCGACCGGGTCCCCGGTCTCAGCCGCCGTGCCGCGGTCCTACGGCAGCAGATGGTCGACAAGCGCGCCGAGCACCGCGCCTACGTCCGTCGTACCGGCGAGGACCTGCCCGAGATCCGCGACTGGACCTGGCCGGCAGCATGACCGAGACAACAGAGGACGCCAATCATGGACAGCGATGCCCTGACCCACCCCACCGATCTTCGGCTCGCCACCCATGCCCTGGCCGATGCGGCATCCGCCGCCGGGTACGCCCCGTCGATCCAACACTCGGCCGTGGCGGTGGCGGCTCGCCGGTGTCAGGCTGGATCTGCATCTCGAACCTAGCTGGATCCTGCAGATCAGCGATCCTGACGGGCGGCTGGCGCCGTCGCGGGTCCGTCTCCACGCGGCCTCTGGATAGGGACGGCCGCGGATAAGCACGCGGGCAGCGCCGGGTGCCGTGGTGTGAGCGCGAACAGGCGTAGGGTCGAGGTGTCGCCCCGGGACCCGGGTGGCCGGTAGTTGGCCGTTGCGGCACGTGGGCGTTCTCTCCGCCTCCGCGACGATCAGGTGCGTTCCTAGCGCAGATTGTTCCCGAGCACGGATATCCCGAGTTCGACGCCCTCTTCACCGCCGACCGGCCGGTGATCGTGGCCTATCACGGCTACCCGCGGCTGGTCCACCGGCTGACCCTACCGGCGCACCAACCACCACAAACCTGCACGTCCGCGGCTACAAGGAGGAAGAAACCGCAACCACGCGGTTCGACATGCTCGTCGTCAACGACGTGGACCGCTTGTACCTCGTCATCGAGGTGATCGGCCGCGTCCCCGGGACTCGGCCGCCGCGGCGCCGTGCGCCGGCAAGTGGTCGGCACGCGGGCCGAACACCGGGCCCACGTCCGCTGTACCGACCAGGACCTGCCAGAGATCACCGACTGGGTGCGGCCCCGACGCCTTGACCGGCCGACGTCCACTCCCCGTTGCAGGAGAGGAAGCCATCATGACCACCGATACGCCCACGCAAGCCGTCGATATTCGCGCCGAGGCACAGGCGCTGTCCAACGCGGCAGTCACGGCCGGACACGCACCCTCCATCCACAACACCCAGCCGTGGCGCTGGCGCCTCATGGACAACCAACTCGACCTGTACCTCGATCACAGCCGTGGTCTCGAGGTCACCGACCCCGACTCCCGCCTCGCCATCCTGAGCTGCGGCGCCGCGCTACACCACGCCCAGGTCAGCCTCGCCGCCGACGGCTGGCACGCCCTACTGGCCCGGCTGCCCGATACCGAAAACCCCGACCACCTCGCACAGCTACGCCTCGACCATCGGATCCCGGTCGAACCCGCGGCGATACGCCATCTGCAGACCATCGGCCTGCGCCACACCGACCGCCGGCCCACCCGCGGCGCCCCGGTGGACGCCGACACGCTGCGATCCATCACCGCCGCCGTCGAGTCCGCCGGCACCGGACTGCACCTGCTGCGCCCCGACGAGGTGTACGACCTGGCCACCGCCGCCGACCACGCCCAACGCACCGAAGCCGACGAGACCGCCTGGCAGGCAGAACTCGGGTACTGGACCGGCGGCAACCGGCTGCTCGGCAGCGGCATCCCGGACGCCGCTATCCCCCACGACACCCCCCGGACCACCGTGCCCGGCCGCGACTTCGGCCACCACGGAGACCTGCTCGTCTCCGACGCACACGACCGCACGGCCGACTTCGCGATCCTCTATGGAGCCGAGGACACCACCCTCGACTGGCTACGCGCCGGCGAAGCGCTGTCCGCCGCCTGGCTGACCGCCACCGAACTCGGTGTCGCCGTTGTGCCCCTCAGCGCCACCATCGAGGTGAGCGCCACCCGGGCACTCATCCGCCACCTGCTCGCCGACCTCGATCACCCGTATCTGGTATTGCGCTTCGGCACACACGACCCGGCCGACGGTCCAGCCCCACACACACCGCGACTACCCACCAACCAGATCATCGAACAGGTCTGAAGACCGCCGCCCATCCCCGGTCCCGCAAAGTCGTGGGGCCATCAACACGATCGGACAAGGCGCGACCGGCATGACCGCACCCAAGCTCCAGCCCGCACCGGACGACGCCGTCACCACCGGACCGCACGGGGACCCCGATGCCGCCCGCCTCAACCCACCCGGAAGCGGTGGCCTGTCGTCGCGCGACGCCGCGGCGCGGCTGGTCCGCGACGGCGGCAACGTGCTGCCGTCGCCGCAGCCCACACCGCTATGGCGCAGGATCGCCACACAGCTACGGGACCCGCTGGTGCTGGTCCTGCTCGCCGCCGCCGGGTTCACCCTCGCCACCGCCGACTTCACCGACGCGGCCGTGATCCTGCTGGTCATCGTCGTGAACACCACCGTCGGCGTGATACAGGAGATCAAAGCCGAACGGGCCATCACCGCCCTGTCCGCACTGACCGCCCCAGCCGCCCGGGTGATCCGCGACGGCACGCAACGCGAAGTCCCCGCCGCCGACCTCGTCGCCGACGACCTACTGGTCCTGGCCGAAGGTGACGTCGTGCCTGCGGACGCCCGCGTCGTGGAGTCGGCTGCCCTACTCGTCGACGAGGCAGCACTGACCGGTGAATCAGCGCCCGTCGACAAGTCCGCCGGCGCCGGCACGACAACAGCGTCAACAGTGGTGTCAGCCGGCACCGTAATCGTCCGCGGCCGCGGCCACGCGGTGGTTACCGCCACAGGCGCGGCCAGCGCCATGGGCCGCATCGCCGCCATGCTGGTCACCAGCCCCGGACTGACTCCACTACAGCGGCGCCTGGCCGGCGTCGGCCGGCAACTCGCTATCGGAGCGCTGCTGCTGTGCGGGTTGGTCCTGGCCCTCGGGCTGGTCCGCGGACAACCCCTGCAGCTGATGATCGTCACCGCGATCAGCCTGGTCGTGGCCGCCGTACCCGAGTCCCTGCCGGCCGTGGTCACCCTCAGCCTGGCCCTGGGCGCACGTCGGATGACCGCCCGCCACGCGGTCATCCGCCGGCTGCCCGCCGTGGAGACCCTCGGCTCGGTGACGATCCTCGCCACCGACAAGACCGGCACCCTCACCGAAGGCACCATGGTCGTCCGACAGCTGTGGACCACCGCTCACGGCGACGCATCCGTCGGCGGCGTCGGCTACGCCCCCGATGGAAAGATCAACCGCGGCGGCCATGCCATCGCGCCCGACCAGGCCATCGACCTGCAGCAGCTGGTGCGGGCGGCCGTGCTCTGCAGCGACGCGTCGCTGCGCCCACCCGGCCCCGACAACGAAGACTGGTTGCCCGTCGGCGATCCCACCGAAGCGGCGCTGCTCACCGTCGGCGGCAAGCTCGGCATCGACGCCGACGCGTTGCACACGTCCCGGCCACGCCAGGGTGAGGAGCCGTTCGACAGCGACCGCAAACGCATGAGCACCGCACATCGGCTACCCGACGGCCGCACACAGATCATCTGCAAGGGCGCCCCGGAATCGCTGCTACAGCCGGCGATCCTGACCGACCCCGCTGACGTGCTACGCCAAGCCGCGGACCGGGCCGACGCGCTCGCCCGCGACGGCTTCCGGGTCCTCGCGGTGGCCCAGACCAGCCGCGAAACCATGCCGGACGACATCCGCGACTACGAGCACGAGCTGCAGCTGCTCGGCCTCGTCGCGATCCTCGATCCGCCGCGCGCCTCCGCGGCCGCCACCATCGCCGCCTGCCGGCACGCCGGCATCACCCCGGTCCTCATCACCGGCGATCACCCGGCCACCGCGGCGGCGATCGCCGCCGACCTCGGCATCATCGCCGCCGGCGACCAGACGGTCGACTGCCGTACCACCGACCCCGGCCCGGCAGCCACCCGCGGCGTGCGGGTCTTCGCCCGCGCCACCCCGCAGCAGAAGGTCGCCATCATTGACGCGCTGCGCACCACCGGGGAAGTCGTGGCGATGACCGGCGACGGCGTCAACGACGGCCCCGCCCTGCACCGTGCCGACATCGGCGTAGCCATGGGCAAACGCGGCACTGAGGTCGCCCGCCAGGCCGCCGACCTGGTCCTCGCCGACGATGAGCTGGCCACCGTCGTCGCCGCCGTCCAGGAGGGCCGCCGCGTCTACGCCAACATCCGCCGGTTCCTGCTCTACGCCCTGTCCGGCGGCGCCGCCGAGATCACCGTGATGCTCGCCGGGCCATTCGTGGGCCTGCCGCTGCCTCTGCTCCCGGCCCAGATCCTCTGGATCAACCTGATCACCCACGGTCTGCCGGGCCTGGCCATGGGCAGCGAACCCGCCGACCCCGACGCCATGCACAAGCCACCGCGCCCGCCGGCCGAAACCATCCTCGGCGCCGGCCTCTGGCAACGTGTCCTGCGCGTCGGCACGGTCATCGCCGCAGTGACCATCGGCGTCGGCGTGTGGGCGCACGCCACCGGCCGGCCCTGGCAGACCCTGACCTTCCTCGCGCTGGGCGTCACCCAACTGGCGGTAGCCCTCGGGTCCCGTGCCCGCCCCGGCACCAGGGCCAACCCCATGCTGTTCGCGGCCGTCGGCGCCGCGCTGCTGCTCCAACTCGCCGCCATCTACGCCCCACCCCTGCGGGAACTTCTCGGCACCCAACCAATAGCGATCACCGACCTGCTGATCGTCACGGCCGCCTCCACCCTCGGCTACGCCGCGATCCGCCTCGACCGTCGCATGCACCCGACCCATCGACCGGACCAGGCAGGCGATGAACACCACCGTAGGCAGCGGTTACAGACCTCCGCCGACACAGCCGACCGCTGTGCGCCGTCATCCGTGGGCGATGCGTTCTGACCGGACCGCTACTTGTGCAGCAGAACCTTGATTGCGCCGGTGTCGCCGGCGCGGCTGAACACCTCGTAGGCGTCAACGACCCGGTCGAGCGAGAACCGGTGGGTGACGAACCTCTGCGGGGCGAGTTGTCCCGTGCGAAGCAACTTCAGCAGCGTCGGGGTGGACCAGGTGTCGACGAGGCCGGTGGTGATGGTGATGTTGCGCGTCCACAGGTCTTCCAGGTGCAGCGTCGCCGATTTGCCGTGGACGCCGACGTTGGCGACGTGGCCGCCGGGGCGTACCAGGCGGGTACACAGTTCGAAGGTGACGCTCAGCCCGACGGCCTCGATCGCGACGTCTGCGCCGAGCCCGTCGGTGAGCCCGGCGATGATCTGTGCCGGATCCTGCCGGGCCGGGTTGAGCGTGACGTCGGCGCCGAACTGTTTCGCGGCCTCCAGGCGGGTGTCGGCGAGGTCGATGGCGATGATGTGGCTGGGGCTGTAGAGCCGGGCGCTCATGATCGCGGACAGTCCGATCGGTCCGGCGCCGACGATCGCCACGGTGTCACCGGCCCTGATGCCGCCGCTGACGACACCGACCTCGTGGCCGGTCGGCAGGATGTCGGAGAGCATCAGCACGGCTTCGTCATCCAGGCCGGCCGGGATCAGGTAGGTCGAGGTGTCGGCGAACGGAACCCGTACGAAATCGGTCTGGGTGCCGTCGACGCGGCGGAGAACGCCCCGCCTCTGGACACGGTCGACGCGGTCACCCGGGAACTCGCCGCAGCGCTGGGCGCCGTACCGTCTCGTTCCTGATTGCCGATCTCAGCGGCCAGACGCTGGTCCGGCCGGCTCACATGCCGTCCAGCGGTGCGGGCGCCGGCATCACGGTGACGAGGCCGCCACTGTGGTGCCCTTCGACGGCGGCCCGGCCGAGCAGGCGCTGCACACCCAGACGGTGCAGACCCTCGCGGAGACCGACGGGTGGACGGTGCTGGCGCCCGTGACCGATCGCGGCGAGGTAATCGGCCTGCTGGAGATGACCCTGCCGGACGAGCCCCTGAAAGCAGGAGCACATTGTCGCGGCCTACCGGTTCGAACTCGGCAGGCACCAGACCTCCGCATCGCTGCCTGACGGGGTCTGGGGCCGGCTGGTTAGGCGCCGGAAGCCGACGGTCGCTCAGGCCCGGTCGACCCGCCCTGCCGGGCGGCGGCTGACGGTGATGTCCAACGCGGCCGGAAGGTCGGGGCGGTCGAGGGCTTGTCGCGCGTGGGCGAGGGCACCGGCCTCGATGCGTTGGCACAACGCCCCGATGTCGGCCGCCTGATCGACGGTGACGCTGACGGCAAGCGCGGGTTCCTCGGGCGTGCCGCGCAGTCTGCTGCTCGCCGCCCGGACGCCCCGGTAGGCCTCGATTTCCGCTTCGATGGCCTGGCCGACGGCCCCGCCGGCCAGGGTGGTCGCACCGGCATTGGGGTCCGTGGGAATTCTGACCCCGTGGATGCGGTCCGTGGAGAGCAGGACGGCGAGCAGCCACCAGCCGCCCGACAGCACCATGACCACGCCGGTGGCCGCCACGGCCGGCCACCACCATGCACTGTTCTCGGCCACGAAATGGACCACCGCGGGGTCGAGCACGGGGCTGTCGGGCGGGGCTATGCCGAGGCGACCACCGCCGGCTAGCAGGGCGGCGACTCCGGCGGCCAGGAGCGTGAGACCGATGAGTCCCAACAGGACACGATTGGCGCGGTCGGCGTGCATCAGTGCGCCCTCGCCGACAGGCGAACCACCAGGGTGGGCGTTCTGCGCAGCAGCAATGCGTCCAGGCGCTGCTGTGCCGTGCGGGTCATCGCCTCGCGCCGCACCGCCACGTCCGCCGTGCGCCCGCCGCGGGTACGGGCGGAGATCTTGATCTTTCTTCGTTTGACGACCACGTGTGCGTCGTGCACGCCCTCGACGCGGCTCACCGCGGCGGCCAACGAGCGGGCCACTCCCCGGCGGGTGACGGCGGCGTCCGTGGCGGGGTGGCCGACCACGAGCGCGAGCCGGCCAGGTCGGCGAGGTTTGAGCTGCGCCCACAGCAGCGCAAGGCCGGCGAGGGCAAGCATGACGCTGATGAGGCGTACGTGGGTCGCGCTCCAGGTGGTGTGATGCGCCCAGGCGTAGACGGCCGGCCAGTCGAGCACTACCGGGTCGGCGCCGGTCCACTGCGCCACGACCTCGACGACCAGGATCACCCCGCCGACGATGAGCGCGAGAGCGAACAGCGCTGCCAGGAGGCGGTTGGTGATTCGCATGGCGGTTTACCTGACTCTCGGCCCGGGCTGGTCGGCGACCAGGCCGGTGACCGCGATGTCGACCTCCGCGACGGTGAGGCCGGTCCACGCGCCCAACCTGCTCCGTAGCCGTTCCCGCAGGTCGGTGGTGACCGTCGGCACGGACGCCGGCCACCGCACGCTGATCGCCAGGTCGACGAAGACACGGTCGCCGTCGACCTCTGCGGACACCTTCGGCAGCGAGGTCAGACTGGTCTGCCGGGCGCCGAGGTGACTCCCGCCGGGCACGGTGCGACCCAGGAGGCCGGCCGTCCCGCCCACGTCGGGGTTCTCAGACGCGATCTGGGCCGCCAGCTTGGCCACGGCCGCCGCGCTGATCTCCACCGTCCCGGGAACGGTCACGGTCACCGGGTACTCCGCCGTCCGGATATGTACGGCATCAGGTCCAGCTCACCGCCGAGGGCCTTGGCCACGACGCCGCCGAGAAGCATGAACAAAGCCACCACGAGCATCTCCCCCAAACCGCCGAAGGCCAGGACCATGCCCAGCGCGAGGCCCACGGCGGTACCGAAGATCGTACGAGTCATGTCAGCTCACCGTCCCGTCCATACACAATGGTCAGTGCCGGATCGGTCAATGCACCCGAGGCCGGTGCGGGTGACGACAGTCGTGCCACGCGTGCATCAGCCGGGACCACAGCGACCGGCGCGGCACCACCACCACGCGTACCCTCCGGTCGTCGTGTGACCGTGCCCGCTCCGGCGGTCCCATGCGTTCGTATCTGGCCAGACCCGCGATGAACTCGGTCCCGTCACCGCCCCGGTCAGGGTGGTGGTTGCGGATGAACTCGCGGCGCTCCCGCGCCCAACCGTCGTCCATCAGAGCCCTCCCGACCGTGGTCTTACGGGGCTGCGGCGCGCGCACGGCGGGCGCCCTTGTGCGGCTTCTTCTCCGGGCCCGGGTTCGGGTTCGCCGCCGCGCTCGGCAGGGCCTGCGGGTCGCCCACGTCGGCGATCGTCACGTCGATCCGTCGGCCGGGGGCCAGGCCCGCGACGGCCGCGCGGATTTCGTGCGCGACTGTTGCCGCCGGGGTGTTCCAGCGGGCGCGTATCTGTACCAGCACCGCCTCCCGGTCGATCCGCACGCCCGGCAGTCGGCGGCCCGGCAGGTAGGTGGCGATATCGCCGAGCGGGTCCCCACAGAGATCTTCCACGTCCGGACAGCCCCGCGTCGCCGACGCCACCGCGTCGGCGTCGACACCGTCGATCAGCGCGGTCTCCAGGCGGGCCGCGGCGGCCACGTTCATGTGACCCGCGTCTGCTCGGGCTCGTCGCCGGTGTCGGGCAGGTTGACGTCATCCACGTTGACGTTGACCTCGACGACCTCGAGACCCGTCATGCGTTCGATCGAAGTCTTGACGTTGCGTTGGATGCTGCGACCCAGCTCCGCGACGCTGACGCCGTACTCCACCACGATGTCCAAGTCGATGGCCGTCTGCGTCTCGCCGACCTCGACGCCGACGCCCTGCGCGACGTTCGGGCCCGAGCTTCCCGGTATCCGTTCGCGGATGGCGCCGAACGCCCGGGATCCGCCCGTACCCATGGAATGCACCCCGGACATCTCGCGGCAGGCCATGCCCGCGATCTTCTGGACCACGCCCTGCGCGATGCTGATCTTGCCTTCGTCGTTGTTGAGCTTGTTCCGGGTGGCCACACCCGTCTCCGCGCCCGCCTTGTAGTCCTTGCCCGTCTGTTGGCTAACGGGATCAGCTCTGGTTTGAGTCGTCATGTCGCTGCGCTCCTCACGGTGCCCCAGCGCGGCACTGAGCCGTGCTCTCCTCCCAGTCTGGCAAGATGCCGCCCGGAATGACCCGGATTCCCCTCAAACCGCGTCCGCGAGGTCGCGGCATGACGGCCAGGTCATGGCGTTGTCGGGCTGCCGCCGTTGACTGAGCACAGCCCGTCCAATGACCGGCCGAATGTCAACGATCGCCGAAACCCCGTGCGCGGCCAGCCCCAAATGGCTACACCTGCCTCGGCACTAGCAGCACCTACGCCCACAGAGGCACCAAACCGCACCAACTCCACCCACCACCCTTCCCTGCGCAAGATCGCCGCTCAGCGACGTGGAGGTCGATGGTGAAGCGCAGGAGAGAGTCTCCAGCCGGGCACGTCACAGAACTGCAACGACGCAGCGTGGTTGATCGACTTCTGATCGTGGAAGCGTCCTTCGCGCTTGCATGACGCGACTTCGAAGGCCCCAGATGGCTTCTTGCCGCTGTAGGGCCCTCCTCGTTTCCGGCTACCTCTTCCGAGGCCGACTGGGACGCGGCGGCACACCGACCGGGGGCGCGTACCTCCAGGGGCGGATTGCCGCACGGCCACAGCCAATGCTGGTACGGGTCACCAAGACCGTCGAGGCGCTGTCGGGGGATTCTCTGGTCAACGCGACCGAGGTCGAGTGCTGCCATGAAAGTTCACCAGGTCACGGCGAAATCACGAGGGCCGAGGCGAATACGGCTACGACTGCCACCAGGCATAACAGCAAGCCGGCCGCGGTCATCTTCCGGTTCAGCTCGGGATGCCGGGTGACTGGCTGGTCCAGCGCCAGCCACGTTGTGCCGCCCAGCAGAGTCATCGCCAGTACCACAAGAGTGATCATCGCGTAGCCCATGTATCCGACCTGTCCAGCTCAGTGTTCGCCGGTGAAAGCTGCGGAGCTGGAGCCGGAGACTGAACAGCAAGTTAACGATGCATGGTCGACAGGCGCCTGAGTGTTGATCTTTGCGGTCAACCGCTCCATCAGGCGGACACTCAGACTCGCCAACTGACGCCTTAGTCAGGCCCAGGGCATGACCGACAGCACTCACAGGAACCCATCATTTGGTACACATGTGCTATTCGCGGGCTGTGGACGGTAGCCGCGAGAGGGCTACCGCAGTCGTGCTGCCCTAACGCGCCGAGGCCCGCCCCATCGAGGAGACGGATGGCGCCTACGAACGTGCAGGTGCTGCATCCGTACTGGGGCGGGCCGGCCTTACCTCTGCGCGGTAATCCATCGACCACCCATCCCTTCCCCGACCCCTTGATGGAGTCCTCGTTCATCTGTCAACATCGGCCACAGGCGCCAGGTTCTGAGGAAAACACCTCCGTCTCTTTCCTCTACCGCGCCATCGCACCTGGCGCCTGATGCGGCCGCCGCACGAACGGGGTCGGCACCAGTGAGTTCCGACTGGAGATCAACGCCCAAGGGCATGGCACGGTGCCCTCCGACCGCCGCCTTGCTCGCCTTGGTCCCGCTCCCGCCCGGCAGCCGGCGCACCCATACCCGGGTGTAGGCCGCCGACCACTGTGTCCACAGCCCGGGCGGGCAATGCCCGCAGGTTGTGGACAGCAGTCAACGGATGCGTCGGGCCCGGTATCGACACTTCGGCTTCGGGTTGACCACGAGGCCACCCTGCTGCAGCTACGCGAGGCCGGCATCGAAGCCGAACGGTTCGCGCACTGACCAACGGCGCCGACCGGGCCAGGCGGGGCCGCACAGCGGCGAGTCGATGGCTCCCTGCGGCCGGGCCGGTGAGCCTCCATTTGGCCCCGAACGAGGTAGCGCAGCCGATCACCAAGCGCGCGTCCCCCGCACAAGCGGGGACGCGCAGAGAATACCGACACAGGGTCCTTGACGGTCCGCCCAGTTCACGAGTCGAAGTCCGCCGCCCACCACCGACCGGAAACGGTTAGCGAGCCACACAGCCTACGTCCGCAACGCCGACGACACCCTGGCCAGCGGCGTGCCCGAACTGGCCTCCGTCTGAACGCCACGCGGTAGTCAAGTCATGGACGCCGGCACGGCGACCGGCCCGGGGACTGTCAAACGAGACAGTCCCCGCCCAGGCCGCCAAGCAGTCCGGTGAGCCGTCCGCAGCGGCGAGTCAGGGATGACGACCCTGGCCGCCAGGCGCGGCCGGAAGCGCCGACTGCCCTGGAGCGCCGGACGGGAGGATCTCGGTAGCAGGGGTCTGCTCTTCACCGGCAGGTCTCCTTAACGCCTTGCTGCGCGGTCCGCATTTCCGGCAGCGTTGTCGCGGCGAGCAGCTTGACCACGTCACCATCAGCTCCCTCGGCGGCGACGATCGCGTTCTCTACCGAGACCTGATAGGCGGTGAGCTTTGTTCTGAGCTGCGGGTCGCTGGTGTTGTCGATGTCCGTGGAGATGGTGAAGTGCAGTTCAGTGAGTGCGACCTTCAGGTCGTTGGTGGCCTTGGCCATCTCGCCCGCCGACACGTCGCCGCCTGCCAGGGTCTTCGACAACGTGCTGATCCTGCCGAGGGCAGTCGTGCCAGCCTGTGTCACGGACGCACAGATGCTCCTCCGATCGGGGGGCGTGGATGCGGCCGTGCTGGTGCCGCCGGAAGCACTCCGTGCCGGCGCGCCGCAGGCCGAGATTGCCACAAGCGATAGTCCTGCAAGGACGACAGCGAACGTCCTGGATGTCACATGAACTCCTCGACAGAGGTTGCCGGAGGCGCAGCGGATGCCACGCCTCCGGCAACCTGCGTTGTGCTACCCGACGGGCACGAGGTTGACGTTGGTGAGCACGAACTGGTTCTTCACGTCGGTCATGTACCTGTTGAGGTACGGCGAGTAGGTCTTGACGTCGACGGTCTTGTTGGTCGGGTTGAACGTCATGACCCGCAGGTAGCTGTTGGGGTCCCGCAAGATGAGGTTCTGGTAGTCGGCCTGGATCTGGTGCACGGTGTTGCCGCCGATTCCCTGCTGCGTGATGACGCCCGCGTTCACGTAGTGACCGGAGAACGTGAACCGGAAGTTGGCGTGCTTGCTGACGAGATTGGTCCACAGCCTGTTGCCGGTGGAGTCCTTTGCGGTGCCGTTCTGATAAGCGTGCGTGACCAGGATGACGTTGTGGTTCGGGTGGGCGGAGACGACCTGGTTCGCCCAGGCGATCTCGGTGTCGCTGGGCTGGTACTTCAGCGCCAGCACCAACCAGTTCGCCCCTCCGGCGGTGAAGACGTGGTAGGTGTTGTCGTTGGCGGTGGCCGGGTAGGTCGCCCCGAACGAGGGCAGCGCGGTGAAGGTGCTGCGCGGGTAGTTGCTGTTGTACCGAGTCGCCGCGCGGGTGCTCGTCGAGTCGAGGTCATGGTTGCCGGGGCCGATGATGTACGGGACATCGTCGGTGGGCAGGCCCATGGCGCTCTTGCTGTTGTTCCACTGGTACTGCTGGTCGGAGTCGTCGACCACGTCACCGACGTGCAGCACGTACTTGATGTTTCGGGCGGCCTGCTGATCATCGACCCATTGCATCTGGGCCCGGTAAACCTGCGGCCAGCTCTGCGACGCGTACTGGGTGTCCGGCAGCATGATGAGGGTGAAGTTCTCGACGGCGGCTGGCACCTGAGCTGCGGCCCCCTGGCCAGTCGTGGCGGCTGCCACGAGGGTGGCGGTGACTGTTGCGGCGACACAGAGGGCGCGCATCGCCGTCCTGGTGATAGTCATCCTGTCCTTCCTCCGCATGAGGGGTTCAGCCCGCGCGCCGTCAGGTGACTGACCGCGTGTTCTTCGAGCCGTGACAGTGGGAATCATCGATGCATTCATCGAACAGTCCCCGTCGGCGGCGTTGCCCCGGAGGGACTTCTCCATGACAGAGGGACGAAAAGGCGGTGACGCGCGTCGATCTGGTTCCGCTGCTACCCCGGCGCCCCGTGCGGAGGTCTCGACGGGGTGTCCGGCTTCTGCGGCGTTGATCTCCGCGCAGCGAGCCATGCCTTCACTGATCAGGGCCGGTAGCGGCATTCGGCCGCGCGTTCAGTCGCAGCCTGACCCACAGCACGCGGCGTGCTGCGGGAGCGATCGCGCCGGTCACCTCGACCAAGCCCTGGCCGGGCTGTGGTCGTAGATCAATACTCAGGTTCGGCGAAGGTGGTCTGCTCCGGTGCCCGTCACGGCCGCCACCGCCGCCGCGACGGTAACGCCCAGCGTGAAGACCTCGTACAGCAAAAGGTCGATCGGATGGGGCTCCACAGTCAAGGTGACACCAAGCTGATCAACCCCGCGACCGGCGAGGCCGTCACCGGCAAGGTCACGCTGCAGCTGCGAACCAAGACCGGCAACGCGTGGAAGACCTACCAGACGAAGTCGACAGCCTCCAGTGGAACGGTCTCCTTCGCGACCAAGCCCTCGGCCTCGATGTACTTCCGCACCGTGTACGCCGGTACCGAGGGCTTCAGTTCGGTCGCCACCGCGTCCACCCGGATCACTGTGAAGGCCAACGGTGCGAAGGTGCTCGCCGAGGCGACGAAGCACAAGGGCGCCCGCTATGTGTTCGGCGCGGCGGGTCCCAAGCGGTTCGACTGCTCGGGCTACACGATGTACGTCTACAGAAAGGCCGCCGGCAAGAAGCTGCCGCACAAGGCCAACTCGCAGCAGAAGTACGGCATGTCGGTCAGCAAGGGCAGCAAGAAGGCCGGTGACCTGCTCGTCTTCCGCTCCGGCTCGTACGGCACACACGTCGGTATCTACGCCGGTGGCGGATACATGTGGGCCTCGCCCCGTGCCGGTAAGACCGTCTCCATCAAACCCGGTGCGGAACACGATGCCGGCTGCCGGGTGAAGTACCTGATCCGGGATCGTGATGGGAAGTATCCAGCACTGTTCGACGCGATCCTCGCCGACGCCGGCATCACCGTGGTGCTCAGCGGTGTCCGCATGCCCCGGATGAACTCGGTCATGGAACGGTGGATCCAGTCCTGCCGCCATGAACTGCTCGACCGAACCCTGATTTGGAACCAGGCGCACCTGCTACACGCGCTACGCGAGTACGAACGGCACCATAACGGTCATCGTCCTCACCGGGGTATCGCGAACGCCCGCCCCCAGCGTCCGCTACCCGAGCCGATCACCAATCCTGCCGCGATCACACGTCTGCGCGTCTGCCGAAATGATCGTCTCGGCGGACTCCTCCACGAATACGATCATGCGGCGTGAGCTGCACAGATGGGTTTTCGGCATCCGCAAACCCGAACAGGAGCCAGACAGAGCGGGGTTCGCCGATCGTTTCGTAGAGGCAGGATTCCACGCCGATCACGGCGGTAATCTTCGCCACAGGGACTGCCCCAAAGGTTCGGTTGCTGCCTCGCGGATGCGCAGGTCACCATGGCTTTCAGGATGACCGGGTGAAGGCACGCCAGGTACCGGTCGATCCGCATCGTCCCACTCATCGGCGGCGGCCTGACCCGTGCGCCGGGTCGAACCGCACGGTACGGTCCAAGCCACTGGCGGTTCGACGGCGACACCGGTCGGCTCGGTGGCCCGGCTCCCCGCCGGTGCTGGAGCCGAGACTCAATGCCCGAGGAAACCACGGTGCCGGCCCGGCGTTTCATACCTACACCTGGAGCCTCTCATGACCCAGACACACGCCGAGGGCCGGCTGACCAACCACCAATACTGGCAGAGCTGGAGCCCCGAAGCACCCACCGGGCTGGTCATCGTCGTACACGGAGCGCACGAGCACAGTGGCCGATACCGACCCGTCGCCGAACGGCTCACTGCCGCCGGCTATGCCGTCCACGCCCTGGACCATCCCGGGCACGGCCAATCGTCGGGCAAGCGGGGCAACATCACCAGCATGGCCGCCGCCGTACACGGCGTCGACACACTGACCCGCATGGCCACGGAGGTCCATCCCGGCGCGCCGGTGTTCGTTTACGGACACAGCCTCGGCGGCCTGATCGCGTTGCAGTACCTGACCGGGACACCCGCTGGCTGCGTACGAGGTGGGATCATCTCCGCGCCGGCACTGGACACCAGTGCCGTCACCGGTGCGCTGAGACTGCTCGCGCCCCTGGTCTCCGCCATGCTGCCCAATCTCGGCATGCTGGCCCTCGACCCGAACACGATCAGCCGGAACCCCGATGTGGTCCGCGCCTACTGTTCCGACCCGCTCAACTACCTCGGCAAGATGACCGCACGCACCGGCACCGAACTCATGCTGACCGCCACCGCGATGCCGTCCCGGCTTACCGCGCTCACCCTGCCGCTGTTCGTACTTCACGGCAGCGCCGACCGGCTCGTGCCACCAACCACCAGCGCCCTCGTACGCGAGCGCGCCGGCTCCCCGGACCTCACACTCAAGATCTACGAAGGGCTCTACCACGAGCCGCATAACGAGCCGGAACGAGACCAGGTACTCGACGACATCATCGCCTGGCTCGACGCCCACCGGTAAGCCCTCCGGGAACGCAGCCACGTCATCGACGGCGACCCCGTTCTGCTCAAGACCATCGAACGCCGATCACTGATCCCGCCACACGCGCACCCTGCGCATCCGGCGACGCGAACGGCTCGACGGCCTCCTCCACGAACACGTGGAGGAGGCCCGTATGACCAGCGCGGACGCAATTTCCGGCATCCGCACCGCTTGGCCCGGAATGGCCTCGGTAGCGGCCCAGGTACGCGGCAACTGCCGCCTGCAAAACACGGTCGTCGAGAGTGTCGGAGGTTTGCTCGAGAGCGGAGAAGGCAGCCATAGCTTGCGGTGCGTCACCGCAAGTCGAACCGCCGCCGCCCTCGACACGGCAAATTCAGTGCGGTCCCGTCGGAGCCGGTCTCCATGCTGCGGACGCCCGTGGCCGTGCGCGCGCTGGTACAGCGTCCGCCCGGGGGCCGGCACGGGACGGACGGCAACCGCCAAGGTTGGTAACACCAGCAGAAGATCCGGCGGTGCCGCGTGTGCGGCACCGCCGGATTTACGTTTCTGCCCAGTTCTCCACGCATGACAACGTCCGATGAAGACATGTCGAAACCCCTGGCCGGTCGCCCGCGACCGGGTGAGGGTGGAGCCATGAGAAGAATCGGGATCATGGCTTCGGTCGTGGTCATTGCCTTGGGCGTTACCCTCGTCGGCCCGCCCGCGGCGGCGTCCGCCGGGCCGGCCTGCCAGGCCAGAGGCGAGCTGACCGCGGACGGCGAGATCGCGTACGCCACCACCACCGAGCCTGGGCTGGCCGTCTGCTACCCGTTCGAGGGGCGGATCGGGCAGGACATCACCATCGGCCTATACATCCCGCTCGACGACGGCGCCTGGCGCGGCTATGCGAGCCGTGCGACGGTGCTTGATCCCGGCGGTGCCGTCGTGGCAGCTTTCAGTGCCGAGAGCCCGCAGGTGCGCCCGACGTTCCGGGTGCCGGTGCCGACCCTGTCCCGGGTCGGCACGTACACGCTGCTGTTGGCACCGATCCAGGCCACCTCGACCCTGCGGGTCGTGGTCGCCGTCTCGTCGCGCCAGGCGGTCGGCGCGACCCGGGTCGACCACCCCGGCCGACCGCTGAGCTATGACCGGGTCGGCCAGGACAAGGACCTGCGCCTTCCTGGTACGTCCGAACAGTTCGTCGCCCTGCGCGTCACCGACTTCGACATGACCACGCGCGAGGCGGGCGCACCCCCCGGACTGTGGATCGAGGTGCACCGGGCGCTGAGCGACGCCGTCGCCTATCGCGGCGTGGCATTCGGCCCGGGCGACTTCACCGTCGGGCCGCTTCGAGAGGACGGCGAGTTCACCGTCCGTACGTGGCCGTTGGACGGTTCCCTCGGCCGCGCCACGGTCGGCATCGTCACCGTCCGCCCGTAGCCCGAGGTCAATCCTGAGGTGCTTGCCCTGCCAGTACGCGACGCCGTCGCTCTTCATAGTCGGAGGTTGTGAGAATGCCCAGTCCGTACAGGCCGCGGTCATTGCAGCTGTGACCGGTTCCGAAGCTTTGGACCGTGTCCTCCAGCCCGACCCATGTCACTTGTACATGCTGCGGTGCCGGCTCCCAGATGACTCCGGGATGTCCGTGCCAGAGGCGGTCGCAAAACGGTGTTGGGTCGCCGACGCCCACCACCAGATCGTCGGTGGTCGTCTCGCCGAGGTACTCGACGAGAAGCCCTTTGACAACCTGTCGATGCTCAGAACATCTGGCGAACTCACCCGGGCAGCGTATGCCAGTGAACCAGGCACGTGTGCACGGCAGTTGGCGACCGATGCCTTCTGAACGCGCACTGCTCTCGGCAGATGAATACGGCGCGGTGTTCGCGCGTGGTGGTGTTGCTGGGCTAGTTCGGCTCTGTGAGCGTCAGCGGGGGGTGAGTCTCGTTCATTCGTGGTGGTGATCCGGCGGGCTACAGCGTCATGCGGTCCGCCGGTGTGGGTCTTTCGGGTATCGACGTTTTGTTCCTCGGATCGAGGTGAGATCCATGTCGACACCCCTCACCAGCACCGGCCCGACCACCACCGCTCCCGATGACCTTTTCGCCGCCTGGCTCGGCCGACCGCTGGCCCGGGCCCGGATCCGTGGCCGTCGTCCGCGCCAGCCGACGGGTGGGTTGCGGTTCGCGTTCTACGGGCGGATCTCCACCAACGGCTATCAGGACCAGCCTTCGTCACGGCAGTGGCAGTACGACAACGCCGACCGGTTGATCACCGGCCACGGCCTGATCGTGGCCGAGTTCTTCGACACCGGCTACTCCCGCAGCCTGCCCTGGCACCAACGCCCGCACGCCGCCGCCTTGCTGGCGGAGGTGTCCCGCCCGGATCGCCGGTTCGACGCGGTCGTGATCGGCGAGTACGAACGCGCGTTCGCCGGCCGGCAGGCGTTGCAGATCATCCCGTACCTGCAGTCGCACGGTATCGCGGTGTGGCTGCCGGAAGCCGACGGCCCGGTCGATCTGGCCGACCCCACCCACCAGGCGCTGATCATGATGTTGGGGCACCAGTCCCAGCGCGAGGTGCTGCGCTCGCGGATGCGCACCACCGCCGCCATGTGCACCCAAGCCCGCGAACAAGGCCGGCACCTCGGCGGCCGGCCGCCGTACGGCTACCGCCTGGTCGACGCCGGACCGCATCCGAACCAGATCCACGCCCGGTGGGGGAGGAGACTGCACCGCCTCGACCCTGACCCCGCCACCGCCGGGCACGTCGGGTGGATCTTCGCTCAGCGGCTCGCCGGCGCCAGCGCCGCGGGCATCGCCCGTGTCCTCAACGAGCGCGGCATACCGTCACCGTCCGGGCACGACCCCGACCGCAACCCACACCGCACCGGGGCGGGGTGGACACTGCGGACGGTCGCGGCGATCCTGGCCAACCCCCGCTATACCGGAAGGCAGGTGTGGAACCGGCAACGCACCGACCACCACGAGACCGCGCCCGGTGACAGACGCACCAGCCAAGGGCCGACCCGCGCCTGGAACCCGAAATCGGACTGGGTCATCTCCCACGAGCTGGCCCACCCGGCGCTGGTCAGCGACACCGACTTCACCGCCGCCCAGGACATCACCGCGCTCAACACCCCGACCGACCAGAGCGCCCGCCGCTACCAACTGCTGGTCATGAGTGAGCGTGCCGGCTATCCGAGTGACTTGACCGACCGGCAGTGGGCGCTGATCGAGCCGTTTCTGCGGGCGTGGAAGGTGAAACGGCCGTCGCCGTCGGGGCATGAGGGCCACTACGAGCTGCGGGCGATCGTGAACGCGATCTCAACTGCGCGGGCAAGATCGATCGTCGAGCGCTCGCCAAGATGCTCGATCCCGCACTCCCCCACCCGGACGCAACACGCAACCCTCACGTTGTCCCATTCACTGGCGCGGGCGGGACGGATACGGGAAACTGTCCCGATGCCTGCTGAGTACACCCAAAGTGACCAGTTCCGTGGTGCCAGCATCCACCTATGCGACCTCTCCGGCCTCGAGATTCGCGATTGCGACGTCACCGGCCTGAAGATTGTGGACTGTTATGGGGGCAACGTCTCCCTCGGTGGCGGCTTCGAGCGTGTCGTTGTCAACGACGTCGACGTGACCGCCTACGTCGAGGCCGAGCTCGACCGGCTGCATCCCAACCGGGTGCTGGCCCGTGAGGCCACGTCCGCCGCCGAATACCGGGCCGCTTGGGATGCCATCGAGAAGCAATGGGAGGAGACGCTCGACCGCGCCAGGCGCCTACCCGAGGCGAAGCTGCACGAGCAGGTCGACGGCGAGTGGTCGTTCGTCGAGACGCAGCGGCATCTGCTGATGGCCAGCGATGCATGGATCGGCAACGCCGTGCTCGAGGAGGACGCGCCGTACCACCCGTTGGGCCTTCCTGGCGGCGGGATGCCGGCCGAAGCATCGGCGAAGCTCGGGCTCACCCTCGATGCCACCCCGACGCTCGACGAGGTACTCGCGCCACGGCTGGCCCGCATGGCCACGATGCACCGGGTCGTCGACGAGCTCACCGAGGCCGAGCTCGACCGGGTGTGTGGTCGCAAGCCGGCGGACCCATATCCGGACCGGGAGTACGTCGTGCGCCGCTGCCTCACGGTGGTGTGCAAGGAAGAGGCCGAGCATCACCGGTATGCGGCCCGCGACCTCACCGTGCTCGAGGCCGATGCCCGAACCGAGTGAAAGCGCGTCCCGGCAATGGACGGCGATCTCGCGATCCTGCGCTTGACCAGCCCATCTTGCTGTCGGAGCCCCTCATCGCACCCGCACTGCCCAGCCAGGGCGCGGTGCCGACCGGCGAGGTAGTCACGACCGGCTACGGAAAGACCAGCAATGCGGGCTTCCCCAACGAACGACGCGAGGTCTTCCTTGATGTCACGCCGCGGTGGACCTGCGAAGGCATCTACCAGTTCGTGAAGCCGATCACTCCCGGAATGAACTGCACCCGCAAATCCGGCCAGACGGCCGGAGCATGCGGCACTGGGTGATGTCGTCATCGGAATCGTCTCCTGAAATATCTCTGGCCAGTGCGGCAACCCGACCTTGCGGGTGCCGACAACGTCGTCCGCCCTGGTCACGGCCCTCTGACCGCCAGAATAGGACCTTGCACAGGTCGGCGTTCCCAGCATGCATCGAATCGGCGGCGATGACTGGGCGATGATGCCTGACTGTGCTGTTCCGACTGGCTTACCTCGGCGTGACCAACGCCCTCGCGCTGCTCCGGCTGCTGCCGATGAGTGACCGTGACAAGGACGCCGAAATCCTCGCGCTCCGGCACCAGATCGCGGTCCTCGAACGGCACCTGCACGGCGAGAGGATCCGGTTCACCTGTGCTGATCGGGCGTTTCTCGCCGCGCTGCTGCACCGGCTGCCCCGAGACGTGCTGCGCTGCATCCGGCTGCTGGTCCGCCCGGAGACCGTACTGCGCTGGCACCGCAACCTGATCGCCCGACGGCACGCCAGGATCTCCCGACCCAAACGGGCCGGGCGGCCACGCACCATCCGATCGATCCGCCGGCTGGTGCTGCGCCTGGCCCGCGAGAACACCTCGTGGGGGTACCGCAGGATCCACGGCGAACTGCTCGTCCTGGGAATCACAGTGGCCGCATCGACCGTGTGGGAGATCTTGAAGGACGCCGGGATCGACCCGGCATCGCAGCACACCAGCACCACCTGGGCGACGTTCCTACGCTCCCAAGCACAGGCCATCATCGCCGCGGACTTCTTTGAAACGACGACGCTGGCCGGAAGCCGACTGTACGTCCTGGCGATCATCGAACACGCCACCCGCCGGGTACGCATCCTGGGCGCCAACGCACACCCGACCGCGGCGTGGGTGACCCAGACGGCCCGGAACCTACTCATGGACCTCGCCGACACCGGACTCCAGATCAAATACCTGATCCGTGACCGCGACGGCAAGTACCCGGCGTTGTTCGACGCGATCCTCACCGACGCCGGCATCACGGTCGTGCTCACCGGCGTCCGGATGCCCCGCATGAACTCGATCATGGAACGGTGGATCCAGTCCTGCCGGCATGAACTGCTCGACCGGACGCTGATCTGGAACCAGACGCACCTGCTATGGGCATTGCGCGAGTACGAACGGCACCACAACCGTCATCGTCCTCATCGGGGTATCGCGAACGCCCGGCCGCTGCGTCCGCTACCCGAGCCGATCACCGATCCTGCCGCGATCACACGGCTACGCATCCGCCGGAATGATCGTCTCGGCGGACTTCTCCACGAATACGATCATGCCGCCTGACCTGTACGGACGGGATTCTCGGCACCCGCAGGGCGCTCCAATCATGAGAAGTCCGAAACCTGTGCGTTCGGCATTGCCGTAGCTGGCAGCATAACCTCGCGGCGGCTGAACCGGTGGCTTGGCCATCCTCAGGTTCCTCTCGGCGGAGGTCGTCAGGTGGCTGGTACCAACGTCGATACGGCCCAAATCCAGAGCGGTCAGGTTCGCTCAGACTAGGGCCGGCAAGCGCGTCGTGACCTCATTCCCGAGGGATGAAATCCAGCGTTCAGTCGCAGCCTAACGAGTTAGCCGTCGCCAAGTGGGGCGATCGGCGGCCGGACGAGATCACCCGACCAAGATCGAGGCCCTCGACCGCGAAACCCAGGCGAACGCCATACAGCGGCGCAACAGCCGAGGTGGGCGCAGCGCGAGCGAACATCAGATCGCGGCGTTGCGGTGCCTGTACAAACGGGCGGTCGCGGACGGGATCATCACCGAGGCGGCGAACCCGGCGGCGGAGGTCGCCAAACCGGCGCGCCTGTCCAGTACCCGCAGCGCGCTGGCCGACGATCGGATCGCCGAACTGCTCGAGGCGGCCTCGACCACCGGCGATGATCCCGAGTTGGACGCCCTGATACAGCAGACAGCTGCCAGCGCCTACATCCGAATAGGATGAAGAAGCGGGTCGTGGTCTGCCGGATCTTCGGTCATCGGATGTCATCGATCATGTATCTGCGGCGGGAAGAATGACGAGCCGCCAAATCGACGGCTTTCATCCTCCGATCTGGATAGAGCTCGGCCGCGGTCTGGCACCATCTGCTTTCTGCAATGCGAATAGATGCTTGAGAATCGAGAAGGCCGTACCTAGCATTTGACTCACCGGAGCTTCGCGTCCTCAAGGCGAGGAATCACATTCACTGATCATCGACCGGATCGCCGATTGCCGTATCCCGAATACGGCCGATTGACGCTGTCCGGGCTTCGCCTGAAAGGAAATATCACCGACTGCAAAGGAGCAATCCGTGAAACCGAGAGAATCAAGAACGCTCAAGCGACTGCTCGGAGGTGCGTTGGCCGTCATCCTGGCGCTGCCGCTCATCCTCACTACCAGCCCGGCCCATGCCGGCGGTGGCGGTCGCGGTGGACTCGCGCGTAACCAGTGCGCGGTGATGATGTTGTGGATGACCACGATCCAGTCGCCGGGCCTGGGCAGCCCGTACTCTGGGTACTGGGCGCTGGCGCCGAACAAGCAGGTGCCGAATGTGGACGACGTGGCGTTCGTGGTCAGTCAGGACTTCCCGTTCACCGCGTACGGCGGTCTCTTCATGTATCCCGCGCCGTCCGAGCTTCCGTCCGGGTTCACCTACGGGCAGATGACACCCGACCCGGGCAACGTCAATCCGTTCACCGTGGGTACGCCGATCCATGCCAAGAACCGGCACTACACCGCGCTGCTGACCGCCGACTCGGTCACCACGATGGCACCGAGCCTGGCGCGCATCCCCAACCACGCGAAATGGCCGGCCGGGACCAACGACTGGTTCCTGCTCGCGCGTAACTACAACGCCTACGCCGGCTACGCCATGAGTGGCACGGGTGGGCCGACGAAGACCAAATGGGCCGATGTGCGCGCCTTCAACGTCCGTACCGGTAGGCCGGTCGCATGCGAGGGTGCCCAGGCCGCACGCGACGAGATCCAGCAAGCGTCGCCGTGGAACGTCGCGGGGGTCACCGGCGACAACCTGATCCCGAACCCGATCCGGCCGATGTTCCCGCAGATCAACGGCGGAAAGCAGTACTGGCCGCCGAAGGAGAACCCAGGTCTGGTCGAGTTCTACCGGATGCCGGGCAACGGTACCCGGGCTCCGAACAACACGGTCCCGGAACCTTCGGACAACTGCGCCAACTACATCGAGGCACGCCTGAACTCCAGGCAGATCGCCCTGGTCCGCGTCCCATACGTCGGGCAGTACAAATCGCACACGCCGGCGCCGAACGCGGTGTTCGAGGAGACCGAGGTCGGGGCGCTCAGCTACTCCGCCTATGGTCAGCTGACCTCGACCTACCGGCAGGGTTCGCCGTTCTCGTACTCGATCGGCAACGAGGAAATCAAAACCGACGCCACCGGCGGCGCGACGATCGTGATCTGGCCGCGCAACCTCACCGCGCTGGAGCGGCGGGCCGTGTTCGCCCTGGCCAACGCCCGCGGGTGGAACCTGCTCGAGGGCAACCAGGACGGCCCGCAGTACGCCAACATGCTCACGGTGCGCGTCAACGGCCCATCGCAATCCTACCGGGGCGGTCTGTACCCGACCCCCTACCGCAACGGTGCCCCGTGCTTCCAGGGCCCGCAGTCGGTGCTCGACCCGTTCGGCCTGACGGCGATACCGGACTCGCCGTTCATCGAGATCCCGCACGGGTTCGCGGTGACGCCGGCCATGCTCGGCACCTCGACGCCGCAGGGCGTGCAGTGCACCGTCGTCGGCTACCTCGCCGGCACCTGCCTGGCCCGCCTCAAGACGTACATGACGTCGACCGGCGGCTCCTACTTCGCTTCCTGACCCACTAGCCCGTTCCCCTGCTCGGATGACACGACCGGCATCGCCATCCCGGGTGCCGGTCGTGTTCGTCACCGAGTCCAGAACCACCGGAAGGAGCTGTCATGTCCAACGTGACCCGCCGCGGTCTGATTCAGGGAGCCGGCGCGGCGGCGGCACTCGCCGCGTACAGCGGGGCGAGAGAACTTCCCACGAGCGGCCGCCCTGCCACGGTCGACGTCGTTGTGGTCGGCGCCGGATTCGCCGGCCTCACCACCGCTCGCAAGCTTACGCAGGCCGGGATCTCGGTCGTCGTGCTAGAGGCCGACGACCGAGTCGGCGGCCGTACCATGCCCGGACGGATCGTGGGGCATGTCGTGGATCTCGGCGGGCAGTGGGTAGGGCCCGGCCAGGACCACATCCTGGCACTGGCTGCCGAGCTGGGGGTCACGACATACCTGCAATACACCGCCGGCAACCACATCCTCGACATCGAAGGGCGGATCGCCACCTACACCGAAGGGCAGAATCTGCCCCTCGAGCTCCCGGACCGGATGGAGTTCAACCGGGTCACCATCGCGCTGAACCAGTTGACCCGGACGGTCAACGTCGCCGAGCCGTGGAAGACCCCCGACGCCCAGGCCCTGGACAGCCAGACCTTCGAGACCTGGCTTCAGGACGCCACGACCTCCGAGCCGGCCCGGTCGACCTATCGGGAGATCGTCCGCGTGGTGTACTGCGTCGACACCGCCCAGCTGTCCCTGCTGAGCTTCCTGCTCCTGGCCGCCACCGCCGAGGGCATCATCCACATGATCAGCACCACCGGCGGCAGCCAGGAGAGCCTACTCAGCGGCGGTATCTGGCAACTCGCCGACAAGATGGCCAGGGAGCTCGGCGACGCCGTCGTCGTGGACGCGCCGGTGCGCTCGATCGCCCAGAATGCCAGGGGTGTGACTGTCACGTCCGACGCCGGCGTCTGGAAGGCTCGGCTGGCCGTCGTGACCGCGCCCCCGCCGCTGGCGGCACGAATCTCCTACGATCCCCCGCTACCCCAGCTACGCGACCAGCTCACCCAGCGCATGCCGATGGGCAGCATCATCAAGGTCTTCGTCCAGTACCGGACGCCGTTCTGGCGCCAACAGGGCCTGAGCGGGTCCATCTTCTCCGATCGCATCGAGACGTGCTTCTGGCTCGACTGGTCGGCCCCGGGAAGCACGACCGGGACCCTGGTGGGCTTCTGGGCGGGCGGCGGCGCCCAGGCATGGGCCGACCGGCCAGCGGCGGACCGCCGCGCCAAGGTCCTGAACGATCTCGCCTTCTATCTCGGCCCCCATGCGAAGAACCCCATCCATTACGTGGAACGGGTCTGGCCCAACGCTCCGTGGCAGCGAGGCGGATATCCGGCTGTCGCCGGCCCCGGTGTCCTGGGCTGGTTCGGACCCGCCCTGCGCGAGCCGGTCGGCCGCATCCACTGGGCGGGCACCGAAACGGCCGACACGCACATCGGATACGTGGACGGCGCGATTCAGTCCGGCGAACGCACTGCTCAGGCCTGCCTCAACCTGTTCCGACCGCAAAGGAGCAAACCGTGAAACCGAAGAAGGTAAGAACACTCAAGGGTTTGCTGGGAAGCGCGCTGGCGCTCATCCTCGCCCTACCGCTCACCCTCACCACCAGCCCGGCCCAAGCCACCGGCGGCGGTCGCGGTGGACTCGCACGGAACCAGTGCGCGGTCCTGATGATCTGGGCGAACCGGATTCAGTCGCCCGTCCTGGCCAGCCCGTATTCCGGATACTGGGCGCTGACCTCGAACAAGAGCGTGCCCAACGTGGACGACGTCGCGTTCGTGATCAGCCAGGACTTCCCGTTCACCGCGTACGGCGGCCTGTTCCTGTATCCGGAACAATCCGTCCTGCCGAGGGGCCTCACCTACGGGCAGATAACGCCCGACGCGGGCAGTGTCAACCCGTTCACCGTGGGCACGCCGATCCACGCGAAGAAGCGGCACTACACGGCGCTGCTGACCGCTGACTCGGTCACGACGATGGCGCCGAGATTCGCGAGCATCGCCAACCGCATCAGCTGGCAGGCCGGAAACAACGAGTGGTTCCTGCTCGCGCGCAACTACAACGCCTACGCCGGCTATGACATGAGCGGCACCGGCGGCCCGACGAAGACCGCGTGGCCCGACGTGCGTGCCTACAACGTGCACACCGGGCAGCCGATCGCCTGCGGCGACGTCCAGCTGGCACGCGACGAGATCCAGGAGGCATCGCCCTGGAACGTCGCCGGGCTCACCGGCAGCAATCTGATCCCCAACCCGATCCGGCCGATGTTCCCGCAGATCAACGGCGGCAGGCAGTACTGGGCGCCGAAGGAAAACCCGGAGCTGGTCGAGTTCTACCGCGTCCCGTCCGACGGCACCCGGGCACCGAACAACGCCGTCCCGAACCCGACGGACAACTGCGCCAACTACGTCCAGGCCCGCATCAACCCGAGACGGATCGCGCTGGTTCGGGTGCCTCAGGTCGCGCAGTACAAGTCGCACACGCCGGCGCCTGACGCGGTGTTCCAGGAGACCGAGGTCGGCGCACTCAGCTACTCCATGTACGGCCAGCTCACCTCGATCTTCCGGAAGGGCTCACCGTTCTCCTACTCGATCGGCAATGAGGACATCAAGACCGACGCCGCCGGCGGCGCGACGATCGTGGTCTGGCCGCGCAGCCTGAGCCCGGTGGAGCGGCGTGTGGTCTTTGCTCTGGCCAACGCCCGCGGGTGGAACCTGATCGAGGGCAACCAGGCCGGCCCCCAGTACGCCAACATGCTGCTGGCACGGGTCAACGGCCCGGCGCCCACCTACAAGGGCGGCCTGTACCCGAGCCCCTACCGGACCGGAGCCCCGTGCTTCCAGGGCCCGCAGTCGACCCTCGACCCGTTCGGACTGACAGCGATGCCCGACTCGGCGTTCATCGACATCCCGCACGGATTCGCCGTGACACCCAACATGCTCGGCACCTCGACACCGCAAGGCGTGCAGTGCACCGTCGTCGGCTACCTCGCCGGCACCTGCCTGGCCCGCCTCAAGGCACACATGACGTCCACCGGAGGCTCGTACTTCGCATCATGACCGGCTAGAGCCGACCGGCACCACCGTCGTTGGGGGTGCCGGTCGCGCTCATCCGCTGGTCTTCGTCTTCAGGACCTGGCTGCCGAGCCAGCGGCATGCCACGAGGGCGAGCTCGAGGTCGAGTCGCTCGTCGTGGATCGGCCGTCCGCGCGTGGCGATAGCCTTCTCCACGCGATATCGCACAGTGCTCTTGTGCAGGTTCACCCGCTCCGCCGTCGCGGTGTAGCTGCACCTCTCCGCGAGGAAAGTCAGCAGGGTGTCCCGTAGCCTGGCCGCCTGTGCGGTGTCGGTGGAGAGCGGCCCGAGCGCGGTCTCGACCAGCCGCCGGGCCGCCTCGAGATCCAGGCTGAGCATCGCGGCGGCGCGTACGCCGGGGTCGGTGAACGAGGTCAGTCGCGGGGCACGGTCCGGCGAGTGCATCATTATCTGTCGTGTCCGGTCGGCCTCGATGTGCGTCGCGCGGAAGCCGGAAATGCCGCACGCGGGTGTGCCCAGGGCCGCGTACACGTGACGTCCGGTTCTCTCCAACAAGGACGGGAGTCTGCTGAGGTCGGGAGGCTGGGCGAGGTGTCCGAGCGGGATCCAGCCCCAGCCGGTGGAGCCGTCGTTCGGGACGTACAGCGGGTGGCCTGAGGCTCCCACGGACTCGCTCATGCGTACGAGCAGTGGTTCGAGGCCCTGGAAGCCGGCGGCGGGTGGGGTATGCTCGTTCGTCCAGAGCACCACGCCGAGGTGGCGCCGCCCGAGTCGGTAGGCGAGGGCCGTCTCGGCCGATGCGATGTCGACGCTGGCGCCAGCGAGAAGCTCGTTGGCCATGGCTGTGCGTACATGGTTGCGGTTGTCGAGCCATCGCACCCGCTCCGACTCGTACTCGATGATCAGTTGCTCGAGCAGAACGTCGACGAAGCGGAACGTGGTTCGCACGAACAGCCTGCTGGCGGCGAGCGCCACTCGGGGATCCGGCTCCCGTCTGATGGTCTCGTTGAACGCCCAGTCCAAAACCAACTCCTGCGCGAGCCGGAATGCGCGGGCAAGGGCCTGCGGTGAGACCCCGTGCTGTGCCAGCCGCCGGGCGTACTCCAGTGCCGCGGCCGGGGGCGTGACCTCGTCGATCGAGATGTCGAATCGCAGGACGTGGCCGAGGGTCTCCAGGTTGCTTTCGATGCCTGTCGCAAGCAGCTCGAGGATCTGGCGATCCCCCCGCAGTTCCTTGATCGAGACTGCCAGCCGGGCGTGCAGGGTACGGGTCAGCTGCGGCATCCGCGCGCTCATCAGATGAGCGATGTCCACGGTCCGAGCCGCGGCCAGTCGCTCCAGTCTTTGCGGCCCGCTGGAACCGGAGTCCATTGAAAGCCTCCGTATGGAGACGGCTGGGCGGGAGCCGCGGTGCCGCGGCTCCCGCCCGCCTTCGTCTAGTGCGCGAATGCCGTACGGTCGGTGGCACATCGCTGGATCTTGGGTGGTTTCCACCCGTTCCCGGAGAGGATGCCGGGTACGGCCCTGGTCCGTGGGTTGTAGAGACGCCAGACCAGTCGGAAGTTGCCGGTGGGGGCGGGCAACCAGTTCCTTGCCTGCCTGGCCCTCTCGGGCCGGGCGTGCTGAACGTAGATGTCGATCGACCCGTCACGGTTGCGGTACAGGTCGGACCGGTCGTTGACGACGAATCTGTCGAGGGGGTTAGGGACGAAGTAGCCCTGTGCGTCGTACATCGTCAGCGACCAGAACGCGTCCACCGGCGGCAGCTTCGAAGCCGGCATGTGCAGGACGTACCTGTTCGCCCCGGTCAGCGTGGTGAGCGTGGCGTCGGTCAGGGCGATCGGGTAGACGGCGACGTTCGGCACCAGGGCGCCGAGGCCGATCACATCGATGATCGCGCGCAACCGGTAGTTCGTTCCGTAGGTTCCGGTGGGAACCACGAGATAGCCGTTGTGTGCCGGGGCGTTCACGCCGTAGAGCTGGTTCAGCGCCGTGGCGATGTTCGCCGGGCCGTGGGTGACGGCGTCGCGCATCCCGCGCAGCGTGTCGGCGCTGAGATTCGGGTCGGTGCCGGGATCGAGTCCCGGGCCGACACCGATCGTCTCGAGCTGCTCCAGCAACGGCCGGTCCGCTGCGGGCGGCGCGAAGAGCTGCAGCTCCCGGTTCAGGGCGGTGTAGTAGTCGAGCGGGTCGTCGCCGGGGCGGGTGCCGGGGATGGCGGCGAAGGTGGCAGTGGCGTTCGGGTCTACGGGCGGCGGCACGTACGGCTGGCCGTAGCGTGACAACGGCACGATGCCGTACTGCCGCTGGATCGCGTTGACCGCTGCGGTGTCGGACTCGCCCCGGATCAGCGTTCGCCCGACGACCCACACGCGTGGGTAGGGCGAGTCGATGCGGGTGACGCGGGCCGGGAGCGTGCCGGCGAATCCGGGTGGCACCACGGCGAAGTCGCCACCACGGGTGAGCTCGTAGGTGCCTGTCGTCGGTGGGCCGTGCGCGGAGGTGATGTTGTAGAAGTTCTCCGTCCATGGCGAGAGCAGCTGCATCCCGTAGAAGCGGTCCGATACCGCGGGCACGTGGATGATCTGCGGTTCCTCGGCCAGGTCGAGCCAGGCGAGGGAGTAGAGGGTGTCGGTGTTCGGCGTTACGACGGTGCGCTGAGTGGGACTCGGCACCACGAGCTTCGGGAGGCTGTTGAACTGATTGACCGGCCCGTTGCCGGAGGTGTCCGAGATGTCGATGCTGGTCGCCGTGGTGAAGACGCGCTCGGTGTCGAGCAGCGGGCGCCCGTACTCGTAGGCTCGCTGACCCAGTGAATAGCCGGTGTCGTAGTCGTTCGTCGCCGCCAGACCGGGGCCGGCCGGCGTCATGCCGGCACCGATCGTGGTGAGGGTGATGGTGAGCGCGAGAGCTGCTCGGAGACGCACGGGTGCTCCTTCGGGTCGGGGGGTCAGGACCGGGATGCCCGGCCGAGCAGGGTGACCACGGCGGCGGCCGGGCCGTCGCCCAGAAAGCCGCCGCCGTTCTCGGCCAGGGCGACGTTCGCTCCGGGCACCTGGCGCTCGCCGCACCGTCCGCGGAGCTGATCGGTCAGTTCGGCCAGCTGGGCGCAGCCGGTGGCGCCGATTGGGTGGCCCCGGCTGAGGAGCCCTCCGCTCGGGTTGATCGGTATCCGCCCGCCGAGCGAGGTCGCTCCGGAGCGCAGCAGCGCCGGTCCGTTGCCGGCTTCGGCGATGCCGAGTTCCTCGGAGACGATCAGCTCACCTGGTGCGGCGCCGTCGTGGATCTCGACCACGTCGACGTCGGCCGGGGTGAGGCCGGCGTGGCGGTAGGCCGCGCGGGCCGCGCGCACGACCGCGCTCTCGTCGCCACCGACCCGGGCGGAGCGCAGCACGCTCGACAGCACCCGAACCGGGTCACCACTGAGTCGCCCGAGTCCTGCCGCGGACGCGACGATCAGGCCGGACGCGCCGTCGCCGACCGGCGAGCACATCAGCAGCGTCAGCGGGCCGGATATCGTTCGGCTGGCGAGCACCTGGTCGACGGTGACCGGATCACGGAACTGCGCGTTCGGGTTCAGTGCCCCGAACTGGTGCGCCTTCACCGACACCCGGGCGAAGTCCTCCGCCGTCGCGCCGGTGCGCCGCATGTAGGCCGTGGCCATGTCGGCGTATATGTTCATGAACGCGGACTGGCCGGCCGAGGAGTCCGGCCCGCCCCGCTTCTCGACGTCCCAGCCGGTGGTGAAGACGCCGAACGTCCTGGCACGGTCGGGGTTGCTGAGCTTCTCCGCGCCGATGGCCAGCGCCACGTCGGCCGACCCGGACGCCACCGCGGCGCAGGCGAGGTGGAAGGCGGTCGAGCCGGAGGCGCAGGCGTTCTCGACGTTCACGATCGGCTTGCCGAGAAGCCCGGTGTCCTGCAGTGCGACCTGCCCGCGGATGCACTCCTGCCCGGTGAGGTAGCCCTCCGCCGCGTTGGCGAAGAACACGGCGTCGACGTCGCCGGCCGTCGCGCCCGCATCCGCGAGAACGCCCGCGACCCCTTCGGCGGCCAGCGATCGCAGGTTGCGGCCGTGGTACTTGCCGAACGGCGTGACGTGGGCGCCCGCGATGAAGAGTTCACGCATGGTGCTTCCTGCCTTTCCGGCGGCCCACGGTCCGCACCCAGGTGGAGGCGTTGAACGCGCGCAGCAGCAAACGGTCGGTCGACGACCCCAGCGGCGGTAGCAGGCCCACCTGACGGGCGAATCCGGCGTTGTCCCAGTAGACGGTGTTGTCGACGACGAGCCCCTCGCGGATCTCCACCACGTCGCAGCCGCGGAAGTCGATCTTTCGCCCGGTGGCGCGGATGCCCTGGAATCTCCCGCCGGTGAAGGTGCCGGTGCCGCGCCACTGGACGACGACGAAGGGCGCGGCGGCGACCGTGCGCTCGACCTCGATGGTGAAGTCCGGCAGGGCGGCGAACATCTCTGCGAAAAAGGCGACGATCTCGTCGCGGCCGACGGCGTCGCCGACCGGCAGAAAGTGATCGACCGCGTCGTCGGCCCAGATCAGCTCGGGCCGGCTCAGGTCGCGCCGGGCCAGGGCCGCGAAGCCCATGCGGGCGACCGCGTCGAGGTCGGTCACGTTGGTGTTCTCGGTCGTCATCGTCCGCTCCCTTCACAGTCCGCGCAGGCGGCGCAGGACCGCGCCGTAGCGCACCGGCAGGAGACGAGGCAGCAGGTCGAGCACCCGGGCGCTCTCCCCCACCACGATCCGGCGCTTCCGGCGGGCGACACCGGCGAGGATCACGCCCGCGCACTGCTCCGGTGTCGTCTTCAGCAGCGCGGACATCTTTTCGATGAACTGACGCTCGGCCGGGCCGGCATCGACGCCGAACCGCGCATCCGTGCCGATCCGGGTGGCGATCCCGCCGGGGTGGACGATGGTCGCCGACACGCCGGTGCCCTCGAGCTCACGGGACAGACACTCGGTGAATCCCCGGATGCCGAACTTCGAGATGTGGTACGCCGACTGGGTGGGAACGGTGACGAATCCGAACACGCTGGAGAAGTTGACGACGTGCCCGTGCCCCTGGCGCAGCATCGCCGGCAGGAAGGCCTTGGTGCCATAGATCGGGCCCCACAGGTTGATCCCCAGCAGCCACTCGTACTCCTCGAGCCGGGCGTGCTCGATCGTGGCCGCGAGAGTCACCCCGGCGTTGTTGAAGACGTAGTGCGCGGTCCCGAATTCGGCGAGCACGGCCTCGGCGTAGGCCTGTACGGCCGACTTCGACGAGACGTCCAGGTGGGTGGTCCTCGCGCGGGTGCCGGGCGGGAGCAGCGATGCCGTCTCCTTGAGACCCACCGCGTCGACGTCGGAGATCGCGAGTATCGCGCCGGCCTCGGCGAGCTGGACGGCGAGCGCCCGGCCGATCCCGGATGCGGCGCCGGTGACGACACAGATCCGGCCGCGGTAGGCGTGCGTGTCAGATGCGGCGTTCATGACCACTCCAGTACGGGCTTCGCAGTTCGCTCTTGAGGACCTTGCCCACCGGGCTGCGGGGAAGGGAGTCGACCAGGTCGACCGTTTTCGGCGCCTTGATGCTGCCGAGCTTGTCCTTGCAGAGCTGGACCAGGGCGGCGGGATCGACGGACTCGCCCGGATGCAGCTCGACGACGGCTTTGACGGCCTCGCCCCAGTCGTCGTCCGGAACTCCGATCACCGAGCAGTCGCGCACCGCCGGATGGCCCCAGATGACCTGCTCGATCTCGCTTGGGTAGACGTTGAAGCCGCCGGTAATGATCATGTCTTTGCTGCGGTCGGTGATGTGCAGGTAGCCCTCGGCGTCCTGGTATCCGATGTCGCCGGTGTGCAGCCAGCCGCCGACGATCGTGTTCGCGGTCTGCTCGGGGTCGTTGTAGTAGCCCTTCATCACCAGATCGCCGGTCACGCAGATCTCACCCGGCTTGCCGGTCGGCAGGTCCGCCCCGTGCTGGTCGAGAATGGCGACGCGCACCATCGGCGTCGGCCGTCCGCACGCGGACAGGCGCAGGTCGCCGGCCGGCTTGCCGTCGGTCAGGTATTCCTCCGGGCGCAGCATGGCGATCGACGCGGGTGCCTCGGTCTGGCCGTAGCCCTGCATCATCACCGGGCCGAAGACCGCGATCGCCTGCTTGAGCTTGTCGATCGACAGCGGGGCCGCGCCGGAGATGAAGTACCTCAGGGAGGAGAAGTCCCGGCCGGCGAGGCCCGGCTCGTCGAGGAGGCGGTAGATGACGGTCGGCGGCAGGAACAGCTCGGTAACGCGGTGCTGCTCGATGACGTCGAGCAGCGCGGCGGGCTCCGGCTTCGTCAGGACGACGACGGTGCCGCCGCGCGCGCTGCACGGCAGCGACAGGACGCCCGCGGTGTGGGTCATCGGCGCCGCCGCGAGATTCACCACGGGTTCGTCGGCCCGGTAACTACAGGTGATCATGAAGTTTGCGGCGAAGGTCTGGAAGCTGCGGTTGGTGTTCATGACGCCCTTGGGCTTGCCGGTGGTGCCGCCGGTGGGCATCACGGCGACGACCCCGTCGGGGTGGTGTTCGACGAACGGCGCGGCGTCGGGCCGGCCGTCGATCCATTCGCCGAGCGGCGGGCACCCGGCGGTGGCGGACTCCACGCAGACCCAGTTCTTGATCTTGGGCAGGGCTGTCTTGAGTTGCTCGATGACCGGCGCGAACGCGGCCTGGAAGAACAGCACCTCGCAGTCGAAGTCATCGAGGATGGCGATGTTCGCCTCGATGCCGTTGCGGGGGTTGACCGGTACCCACGCGAACCCGGCGCGCCACAGTCCGAGCACGCAGGTCCAGGCGATGGGGTCGTTGCCTGCGAGTACCGCGCCCTTGGTCGCGGTGGGCAGGCCGAGGTCGAGCAGCGCGTTCGCGATTCGGCAGGAGAGCCGGCCGATCTCGTCGAAACCGTAGGTACGGTCGCCGGCGATATAGGCGATGCCGTCGGGGTTGGCGCTCCAGCCCCGGTCGAAGAGGTCGATGATGGCCATACCGACCCCTCTAGCGGACCGAAGCGCCGGCAAGGCCGCGCTGTTCCAGGAAGCCGAGCAGGTAGCGGTGCCCGAAGGCCTTGCTCGCGGAGGTGAAGCCGGGCTTCGCGAAGTCGTCGTTGAGCAGCCGGATGACGCACGCCGCCTGCAGCGCGCCGGTCGTGATGTACGGGGTCACGCTGTGGACCGTCGCGCGGATGGAGGTCAGTGCCCCGTGGCCGATCGCGATGTCGGTGGACCGCTGCACCGTGGTCCGCTCGCGCGGCGGCATGCCCGGCGTCGTGGAGTCCACCAGCTGCGCGAGGACGGTGTCCTGCTGCTCAGTCGGCAGGTGCTTGTACTCGGCCTCCCACTGCTTCCAGAGTGCGGCCACCCTGTGCATGATCTGCATGTCGTAGAAGCCGACGAGTGAGTTGCAGTACCGTACCCGCGGATCGTGCTGGTAGAAGGCCGGTAGCGACGTACCGCCCCACGGGAGGGCGAAGATCGGCGTCAGATACTCGTACGAGCTGATCTCGTAGCCCTTGCCCGGCTCGTGCGCGACCATCTCGTTGTCCCACAGGTGGAACTGGTCGTTGCGGAAGAGCTCGAAGATCGACGCCGTCGATCCGACCGTGACGCCGGAGCCGGCCCGAGGGCCGCGGCAGATCGTCGTCGTCTCCAGCATGTCGACACCCGGCGCCTCGAGCGCGAGCTCGGCGGCGATCTCGGCGAGGGTGTACATGTACGAGGTGGACGGCGCGCAGACCAGGTTGGCCTCGGCGAACTCGGCGCCGAACCGTTCCCGGGTCCTCAACACGTAGGCCTGCTCGCCGGTGGTGTCCAGGTAGTGGCATCCGGCGCGCAGCGCCGCCTCGACGCCGACGAGCCCGAAGTTCACGAATGGGCCGACGGTGTTGCAGACGATCCGGGCGCCGGAGAAGGCCGCGGCGAGCGCGTTCACGTCGTGTTCGCACTCGACGATCTCGTATTCCGCGGATTCGAGCCGGACCACGCGCTCGGACATGTTCCTCTTTATGCGGTCGGCGTCGCGACCCATGGCGGTGAAGGGAATACCTTGATCGATAAGCCAGTCGATGATCAGCATTCCGGTGTAGCCGCTGGCGCCGTAGACGACGACGGGATATCTGGACATGCGAGGGCACTCCTTGCGGTAAAGGCGAGGGGGGAATGCTTGCTGGCGCAAGCGTAGGAATGGCCTGGGCCGTGGGTAATGGTCAGCCGCCCAGGGTGTCCACATACGAATGTGCCGTGGCACACTCAGTCGGTGGATGCGAGGCGACTCGGTGTTTACATGGCGGAGGTCGCCGAACTGTTCGAGGCCGACCTCGACTCGATCGAATCCGAGACCGACGCCGCGATCATGGAGATCGCCCCTGTTCTCAGCACCGATCCGGCGATCATGGCCGAGCTGCGGGCGAGCACGCGGAGCATTCTGCGGCGGTTCGTGGCGCTCGGTCGCCATGTCGACGACCCGCCGCCGGTCGAGGTCCCGCCGGAGGCGCTCGACATCGCCCGCACGCTGGTGCGACGCGGGATCGAGGTGGACGCGGCCTACCGGAGCTACCGGCGCGGGCAGCAGGTCGCGTGGCAGCGCTGGCGGGCCTGCGCGGAGACGGTCGTGGGTCTCAACGCCGGCCTGGTCACGGTCCTCGACGTCTCGTTGCAGGTGCAATCCAGCTACCTCGACCTGGTGCTGGGCCGCGTCATCGCCGAGATGCACGGCGAACGCGACGCGATCGTCTCCGGCGACCTGACGCGGCGGACCGAAGCGGTACGACTGATCCTCGACGGGGCGCCCCTGGACGACGATGTGGCCAGCAGGCGGCTTCGGTACGACCTGTCCCGGCACCACACCGGGCTGGTGCTGTGGAGTGAGGGCACCGAGGTACGACCCGGTCTGTTCGAGTCGACCGCGTCCGCGCTGGCGCGGGCGATCGGCGCTCGTCCACCGCTGGTGGTCAGCGCCGGACCGGCGTTGTTGTGGGCCTGGATCGCGAGCGCCGACGACTCGGCGGCCCGGGAACTGCCCGAGGCCGCCGAGTCGCTCGCCGGATCCGTCCGGGTGGCCATCGGGCCGGCCCGCCCCGGGCGGGCCGGCTTCCGGCGTACGCACGAGGCGGCGCTGAGCGTCTACGGGCTGCTCGCCGGCAACTCCGAAGGCGGCCGCGTCGCCACCTACCAGACGCTGGAGGTCACCGCGCTGGCCGCCCATGACCAGCGCCGGGCAACCGACTTCGTCCGGTCGACGCTGGGTCCGCTCGCCGAGGACACGCCGGCCGCCGCTCGTCTACGCGAGACACTGCGGGTCTTTCTCGAGGAGGCCGAGAACGCCCCGCGTGCTGCCCAGCGGCTGCACACCCATCGCAACACCGTGCTGCAACGGGTCGCCCGGGCGACAGAGCTACTCGGATATCGCCCAGGCGACCGGCGGCTCGCCGTCGAACTGGCGCTCGAGCTCAGGCGCTGGCTCAGCCGGCCGGCAGGCTGAGCTCACCCGGCCCTGTCGTCGATCAGGTAACTCCCGCCCTTGATGGCGAGCACCTCGTTGCAGCCGTCCTCGATCAGCGAGGCGCGGGTGTCCCGGAAGATCTTCTCGATCGGGTACTGCGCGGTCAGGCCCCGGGCGCCGAAGATCTGCACGGCGTCGCTGGCCACCTCGAACGAGTTCTGCGTGCTGGTGATCTTCGCTGCCATCGCCACGTGCATCGCCGGTTCTGGCTGCGTGTAGTTGTAGACGAGTGCCCTGCGCGACAGGGCACGGGCGGCCTCCACCTTGCGGTACATGTGAAACAGCCGGTAGGCGACGTTCTGGTGGCGGATGATCGGCACGCCGCCCTGCCTGCGCTCATGGGCGAAGCCGAGCGCGAGTTCGAAGGCCGCGCGGGCGGCGCCGGTGAACGTCACTGCCATGATCGCGTTGCCGTCGGAGAGGGTGGAGTAGCAGGCGCGCAGGTAGTCCTCCGGTCCGGCGAGAACGTAGTCCAGCGGCAGCTCGACGTTGTCGAAGATGAGCCCGCCCTGGTTCAGGGACCGTTGGCCGATCTTGTCCAGTGGATCGCCCCGGCTCACCCCGGCAGCATCGAGGGGCACGACGACGAAGCAGCCCTGTCGCACGTCCGGGCCGTTGCCGGTGTCGGCGACGCATTGCAGGATGCAGACCTGGGCGATGCTGCCGTTGGAGACCCATTCGGCCTTCCGGCCGTTGATGACCACACCGTCCGCGCCTATCGTCGCCACACAGTCGGGGCGTCCGTAGTCACCACGCGGATCGAACAGGTGCCCATTGGCGTCGACCACGTCGCTGCCGTGTCGGGGCTCGGCAGCCCCCCAGCAGCCGATTAGCGACGGTGCGGTGCGCTCCAGCAGGAACCGGTTGCCGAACTTGGCCGCGGTCAGTCGTGGCAGCATCGAGGCGCCCAGCGAGATCGCCAGCCCCGCGTCGCCCCAGCCCAGTTCCTCGAACACCAGACACATCATCCGGGCCATCGGCTGGGGTTCGAGCTCCAGGAAACGGTCGACGCCGAGACCGAGGCCGGCGAATCCGCGGTACACGTCCCAGAGCGGCGAGCCAGCGGCGATCACCTCCTCGGGACTCATCCGGTCCAGGCGCCGGCCGACCGGTCGCATCACCTCGGCCGCGAACTCGTGCACCCGCCGTTGTACGTCCTGCTCCTCGGCGCTGAGCGCCGGCTCGGCGCCGGACAACTGCAGGCTGCCCTTCGGGTCTCTCGCCCAGGCGCCGATCATCGAGCCGGGCGCCGGCGTGCCGATCGTGGTAGGTGGAAACATCGTTACCTCACTTCCTCGGCGGAGGAGGCGTAGTAGCTGCCCCCGGTGTCGGCGATGTGCTGTTTCAGGCGGCTCAGGCAGGTGTCGCTCAGGAACTCCGTGAGCGTGCACTGCACACCCTGCGGGGTAGCCGGGCCGGTGTGCGCCGGGCGCGCGGCGTACGACTGCGGGATGTCCTCGAAGGGGACGTCAGCGTTCGCCGGGTCGTTGTAGAAGCAGGGAACCCCGCGCGTCACGTCGTTGGGCGTGAACGAATACCGGTAGGTCGGGTTGGTTCCCTTGTAGCGGACCACCTCGGTATGGGGGAAGTAGGGCCCGTCGATGTTGCCCTGCTGAAGGTTCCAGCCGTTGGCCTGGGCCTTGGCGAGGATCAGCGCGGCCGCGGCCGGCAGACTGGCGACGCCGCGCCGGGGCCACACCACCAGCGTCATGCCGCCGGTGCCGTCCAGTCTCAGGTCGGCCTGGCTCCTGCTCATGTTCAGGGGATCGTCCCCGCGGGGCAGCTGGAGACCGAGATCGAACCCGTAGTTGTTCAGGCTGACGAAGTCGACGTCCGGTGCCGGGTACCGGGTGTCCGGTCCCACCTTCGTCGTGTCGAAGAACCTCGGCAGCTTCGGAATCCGGATCAGTGCTATCTGGTCCTGCTGAAGTTTCGCCACCAGCAGGGTGCCGCACTGCTCCGGCGACGGGTAAGTAGGCATGTCCGGCAGCGGCACTGCGGAGAACCCGGGCCGGAAGAACTCCACGAGCCGACGGTCGGGCTTCGGCGGGTAGAACTGCCGCAGGTCAAGGCGCTGGAAGAGGTCCAGGTTCGTCAGCGCGAACAGCGCCGGGATCCGGTTGTCCACCTGACCGAGGCGTCCACTCGGCCGCACCAGCGGCCCGGGGAGGACGCTGGTGTTCGCGCAGTCCAGCGCCGCGCCGGTGATCAGGTCCACCGCTGTCACCGTCGGCGGCGGGGTCGCGGTCGGACCGCCACGGCCGATACGGTCATAGCCGGGGAAGGGCGCGTAGATGCGCTCGGCGAGAAGCCAGTCGGCGTCGGTGATCCGGAAGAGCCGATTGTCGATGCCCTGCAGGCCGGCGGCGATCATTGACCCGTCGGGCAGCAGCCGCCCGGTCGTGCCCTCGGGAACGACGAGGATCCGGAAACGCCGTTGCGGGGCCATCACCGGGTTGCCCGCGACATACGGGTTGGTGCCTCCGGGCTCGGGCGCGATGGCGGTTCGGCTCAGCACGTTGGTCACCGGAAGCGTCCCGGTCATCCGGTACGTGCTCCACGACGTCCACGCCGCGTACGGGAAGTCGGCCTCGACCACAAGACCGAAGTGCTCCGTGCCCGTGCCGCCCCTGAACCACCACAGCGGATATCCGGCCTTGGGGTCCACCCGGATCGGCGGATAGCTGGTCGTCAGAGCCAGGCTGGTGGCCGGGCAGACGGCCGATTCGCCGCTCTCGGCGCGAACACCGTCCGGTACGAGCAAAAGCGTCAACAGCGCTGCCGCCGTGGCGATCCCGAGGCGCCGCGGTCTTGACGTGAAGGTCATCGGTCGCTCCCTTCGCTGTCCGTCGTCGGCGCCCGGGCCGGCCCTGCCACCGTCCGGTGTTACGCCGCTGTGAACTGTTGGTGTCGTCCGTGACAGTAGGGTCGGCGTCGATCGCGGCAATGGTGCTCCCGTGACGAAATTCCGCACCGAATTCGCACTCGCGTGCCTACCGCCGGGTCCGACGGCGACGCGTTCGCGTCCTCATCCGCGCCGGGTGAACCACCGAGACCGAATATCGATCAGACTGCATGCGTGACAGGGCTTCCTTTCGATCTCGTCGAAACAAAACTCGGGGTTCCGCCGATCCGGCCGGGCACGGTGGCGAAGACGGATGTGATCGCACGGCTCTGTGAGTCACGGCGCCCGTTCGCGACCGTGATCGGCCCGGCCGGGTACGGCAAGACGACGTTGCTCGCCGCCTGGGAAAGAACGGATCCGCGGCCGTTCGCGTGGATCGCCCTCGACGGCCGCGACGACGACGGCATCCCGTTCCTGCGATACATCGTCGCCGCCATGCATCGAATCGAGCCGGTGCCGCCGGAGGCGTTCGACGCCCTGTCCGGTCCCGGCGCGGCGGTCTGGTCGACGGGCCTACCCCACGTCGGCGCCGCGCTGGCCGCACGTCGACATCCGTTGGTGTTGGTGCTCGACGATCTACACGCGATGCGGAACTCGACCTGCCTGGATGTGCTCGCCGCACTCTGTGACTACGTACCGCCGGGATCCCAGATCGCGGTGGCGAGCCGGGAGGATCCCGCCCTGCCACTTGCCCGGTGGCGAATGCAGGAACGGCTGACCGAGGTCGGCGTGCCTGACCTGCGGTTCGACGAACAGGAGGCGCGAACACTGCTGAACGCTGCGGGCGTGGACCTCGACGACACCGCCGTCGCGGACCTCACAGGGAAGACCGAAGGCTGGCCGGCCGGCCTCTATATGGCCGCGCTGTCGGTGAAGACCGGAGTGGTCGGTCCAGCTCCCGCCGAGGCCTTCACCGGTGATGACCGGCTGGTGGCCGACTACTTCCGGTACGAGCTTCTGTCGCGGCTGCCCGAGGCGGAAGCCCGGTTCCTCATGCACACCTCGGTGCTCGACCGGATGTCCGGCGGCATCTGCGACGCCGTGCTGCGGGCCACCGGGTCGGCATCGACCCTCGCGGCCCTGGAACGGTCGAACAGCTTCCTGGTGCCGCTCGACCGCCGCAGCGAGTGGTACCGCTATCACCACCTGTTCCGCCAGCTCCTGCGCAACGAGCTCGATCACCACACCGATCCGGCGACTGTGGCCGAGCTGAACCGGCGGGCGATGACCTGGTGCATGGCCAATGACCTGCCCGAGGCTGCCGTGTCGTACGGTCAAGCCGCCGGCGAGACCGCAACCGTCGCCGGTCTGGTCGGCGAGCAAGCCCTGGCGCTCTACTACGACGGCCGCATGGCCACCGCGGAGGAATGGCTCAGCTGGTTCAGCCGTGCGGAACTGGCGCAATTCCCCGCCCTGGCCGTCTTCGGCGCCTGGTTCCGCGTGCTGACCGGGCGGCCGGCAGAGGCGCAGCAGTGGCTCGCCATCGCCGACGGGGCCACCACTGCGATCCCCTTGTTCGACGGCAGCCCCACGATCAAGCCGTGGGTCGCGAATCTGCGGGCGTTCATGATGCCCCACGGTGTCCGGCAGGCGCTCGCGGACGCAGATCTGGCGATCGAGCAGTTCCCGCCGGCAAGCGACTGGCTGCCGAGCGCTCTGCTCGCCCGGGGCGCCGCGCATGCGCTGCTCGATGAAGCCGAAGACGCACACGCCGATCTCACCGCCGCGATCGACCTGGGAGCCGTATCCGGAGCCAGCGAAGACGCGCTCGTCGCCGAGGCCGAACTCGCCCTGCTCGCCATCCGGCAGGCGGCGTGGACCGAGGCCGCGGTGCACGCGCGACGATCGCAGATCCTCATCGAGCAGACCGGCCTCGGCCACTACGGCACGAGCGCGCTGACCCCCGTCCTAATAGCCCGCATCGCCCTGCACGAGGGCGATGTGGCCAAAGCCCGCCTGCTGGCGGCGCGCGCCCATCGCCTGCGGCCGCTACTCGACCATGGCCTGCCCTGGTTCACCGTCCAGGTCGGGCTCGAACTGACCCGCGTCCACCTCGCCATGGGTGAGGAGGCCGCCGCCCGCACCATCTTCACCGAAACCGAACGGGTGCTGGAACTGCGGCCGGACCTCGGAACGCTCTCCAAGGAGATGGGTGAGCTGCGCGAACGGCTGCGAGCCGCCGGCACCGGAGGAGTCCGGGCGATGACCCTGACCGGCGCGGAGCTACGGCTACTGCCCTACCTCGCCACGCACCTGACCTTCGCCGAGATCGGCCGCCGCCTGTACGTCTCGGGGAACACCGTCAAGGCGGAGGCCGTCTCCATCTACCGAAAGCTCGACGCTTCCACCCGCAGTGCCGCGATCGAGCGCGCCGTCGATGTCGGGCTTCTGGAAAGCACGATCTATCCGCCCCGACCGGAGCGCACCCCGGCACGGTGACCCCGCCATGGATCGCACCCTGACCGACGCTGACGACATCACCATCGACCGCTGTAGGTCGCTGGCACCGGCGGCAGCCGAGCACCAACCCACAAGCACCGACTTCGCTTGGGTTTGGTGGCGCGGCGGCGACTTGGACACCCGTTCAGTCGATCCCTCGTCACATGCCGAGGTCTTCGAGGGATGCCGCGAGTGGATGGGGTTGGCCGGTCATCGCGGCGAGGGCGGTGGCGACGGCCTGGAGATCGGCTTTGACGTACGTCGTGGTGGCGGGGCCAGTGTTGTCGGTGTGCCCGGCGTAGGCGCGGGCGATGCCGTAGCCGAAGTTGCGTTCGACCCAGGTCAGGGTGGTGTGGCGTAGCCAATGGGTCGACACGTTCTGGGCGGCGACCCAGGGCAGCCGGTCGCCGATGCGCTTCCAGAGGTGGTCGTAGCGCCGCGAGGTGAGTCCCCGGCCGTCGCGGTAACGCAGCAGCTGATCGGTCGGCCGGACCGCGCCGCGGGTCGCGGCGTGTGCCTCGAGGCGGGCAGCCAGGTCGAGGGTGACCGGCTGCCAGCGCAGCGTCTCGCCCTTCTCCTGTAGCAGTACCAGGCCGTGAACGGTGTCGAGGTCCATCAGCCGCAGGGACAGGGCGCCGCCGCGCCGGCAGGCGGTCTCGGTGTGCAGGCGCAGCAGCAGCGCGTCCAGCACGGCGTCGTTACCGCTGGTGCGGACCACCTGGTTGATCTCGGTGAGCTCGTTCGGTGTCAGGGCCCGGCGTGGGCTCGGCAGTCGTCGCGGCTTGGGCACCTGATGCGCCGGGCTCGCAGTGGCGGCAATGAGACCGTCGGCGATAGCCCGGTTGAACATGGCCCGGGCCGCGGTGATGGCGTTCTCCCCGGCGTGTCGGCCACCCCTGCCGTTGCGCCGCCGGCGAGCGGTCCGCGCGCACTCCCGCTGGAACGCCTCGACGTCCGTCGCCGCGATGGATGTCAGCGGCCGGTCGCCCCACGCCGCGACCATGCGGTTCCAGTACGAGCCATAGCTGCGATTGGCTGCGGCACTCGCGGCCGCCCGCACACGCGGTAGATACTCGGCCACGGTGGTCGGGTCCGAGTGCTCGACCAGTAGGTCGGCGACGCTGATGCCGAGCTGGGCGAGCAGGGTTCGGGCAGTCGCGACACGATCAGGATCAGGTGTCATCACGGCGCACCTGATGGCGGTAGTGCTCGGCCAGCAGCTGCGCTACCTGGGCGTGCGGATGGACGACCAGCACACCGCATTTCGGTGCGGCCACCAGCACCACCCCGTGATCTGTATCCAGACCGAGTAACGCACGCGCCGACCCCGGCACCGCGATATCTCCCCGTGCACCTACCGTGTGCCGGCCGGTCGGTGATGAACCGATCACCAGAGCCTCATCGACAACCGCGAGATCGATGCGACGCCCCGGTGCCCATCCCAGCGCCCGCAGCAGCGCTCGGGCGGAGAATCGGCCGGATCCATCGAGATGAGCCATGTCGAGCAGCAGCGATTCCCGGCCGTCATCGGCGGGAAGTGCCGGCCGTGGCAGCTCCGGAACGATCAACGGCGGTGAAGGCCTGCGCCGACGCGTCACGGGTGGGATCAACGCGCCGATCATCTGTTCGGTACGTCCGGCACTCGACACCACCGACGAGCCCACGACGCCCAGCGTGACGCCCCCGAGAAGATCATGACTCGGAAAGCGGCAAAGTCAGACCTACCGACGCCGCCCACCGCCGACACGGGAAATGAAACGGTGGAAACTCACCAGTATCGTGAGAAACCACCGTAAATGGTGTCCGAGGGGGGACTTGAACCCCCACGCCCGATAAAGGGCACTAGCACCTCAAGCTAGCGCGTCTGCCATTCCGCCACCCGGACCTGCTTGCCCAGCCTAACGGGGCCGACCTGCGGGTTGCACCCACACTCGGCTGCCCGGCGGGCCGCACAGGAGAGAACTTTACACGGCCCCCGGCGGGACCCGAACTCGGGCACCCCGGTGCGCAGGGTTGGGACTGTTGCCCGGACCGCGGTTACGAACGGGCGGACCGACTCGGAGGCGGCACGGAGTTCGGGGTGACAGCCCAGGCCCCTGCCGCGACTACTCACTGTCACGCTGGACCGAGTTGCAGGGGTGGCCGTGAAGTCCAGCCGGTCGCCTGGACGGTGGGCGCCGCACCGTGCAGTCGGGTTCGGCGCAGTGCTGCTCGACGAACTCGCGGATGATCGGATAGCTGCCGGTGAAGCCTTGCGGCGATCTCGCGATACCGGGCGCAGCGCGGCATTCGCACACGATGCGCGCACTTCTTGTCGTTGCTCATGATCGACGTGGTGTACGCGCGTCCCAGCGGTCGAGCGATTCGATATCCATCGGCGAGAGCTTCCACCGGCGCACCGGGTCGATCTGCCGGATCGCGAACCGGGTCCGCTGCTCGGCGTGTGTCACAACTTGGTCACCGAGAAGCCACTCTCCATCGGCATCGCCTCGAGCAGCAGCGCCTGCCGCGGGAAGAGCTCGTAGTCGCAGTCGGTACACAAGCCCGTCACCGGTCGAACAGCACGATCTCCCGGCGGTCGGCGACTGGGAGAGGTAACGGTGGAAGTACCAGTTGCCGAGTTCGGTCTCCGTCGGCTTCGTCAGCGCGACGGCCCTCGCACAGAATCACGTGCTTGGTGGCGGCCTCCGCACGCTGTAGCCCTCGCGCAGCAACTGGTCGAGATACTCCTGGAACTTGAAGTATCGATCCACCCTGCCGCGGGAGGACCATTTCGAGGAGCGCGCCTTACGGTCAGCGGGGGATGATGCGGAAGACCGGGAAGTCCGGTGCCGCCGCGGTGATGTCGGCCTCCGGGGAGTCCGCCTTCAGGCCGTCGAAGAACGCGCCCGTCTCCCAGGCCCACTTGCGCAGGTAGATGCGGATCAGTGGCGGCTTGTCCGCATCGGCGATCTCCACCGGGGTGAAGCGCTGGGTGCGGCGCCCGAGGCGCAGCTCGCCCTTGCCGGCGGCGCGCAGATTGCGTACCCATTGGGTCTGGCCTCGGGGGGCGAGCAGATAGCGCTCGCCCTCGTGGGTGAAGAGGTTGACCACCGTGGTGCGGACCTCGCCGCTCCTGCGGCCACGCACCGCGAGGACGCGGCTGCCCATCAGGCTGATCCCGCGGGCGGTGAGCCACTTGGCGACCCGGTTGAAGGCCTCGGCGCTGCGCTTGGGGGCAAGATAACGCATGTCTCCTCCCCGATAGAGAGCAGTGCTCTCGATTGAGATCAGTGAACCTCAGTTTGTCGCCAGGCGTCAAGGGCGGCGCTTGCGCCGGCGCGGCGCTTGCGCCGGCGCATTCCGTTGGATGCGGGATTCGGCAGACAGGAGGCGACCACGAACAAACCGGTCTGCTGTACGGGGGCCGACGCCACCGCGATCTCGATGGCACGCCGTTGCCTCGCAGCACGGATGACAAACTCGGCTCTCGACCACCGCGAGGTGAAACCGTGCTCGCTCAGCTCAACAACCGCGTGCTGCCGACCGGCAGGACCGTCACGGAGCCGGTCGTCTCGAATGCGGCACCGATCTCCGTGCAGTCGTGCGAAGAGGGAAGCTCAACCCGCGGCCGGCACAAGCCAGCCCCGGCGGAATTCCGCCGCCAGGAGCGCGACCGCGAGCGCCGCGAAGACCGTCGCGCGGACCGCTCCTCGACCAGGGGCGGCTTGCGCCAAATTGTCACCCCTCGATACCGACAAGTGTCCCGACTGCCAGGCTCATCACCGACTGGCCGCTGCGTCAAAGCGAGAATCTCAACTTCGGTGGTAACACTGCGGGCCTCCGGTGCGTGCTTATGACAGGAACAGACAGCAGTACGGGAACAGGAGCCGAGCCAGGATGTCGACCGAAGCAGAGTTCGACGCCTTCTACGCCGCCACGGCAAAACGGCTGGTCGCGACGGTCTATGCAATGACCGGGGACCTGGCCGAGGCCGAGGACGCGGTGCAGGAGGCGTACGCACGGGCCTGGCAACGATGGGGCCGGCTCACGGAGCAGGGAGATCCGCTGCCCTGGGTGCGTACCGTCGCTTCCCGGCTGGCGATCAGCACCTGGCGGCGCACCCGCAACCGGCTTCGCGCTCAGCTGCGGCACGGCCCCGAACCGGACCTTCCGGGGCTATCCGAGGATCGGGTCGCCCTGATGGCGGCGCTGCGCCGGCTCAGCCCGGATCAGCGGCGGGCGGTGGTGCTGCATCACCTGCTCGACCTCCCGGTCGAGGCCGTGGCGCGCGAGACGGATTCGTCGAGCGGTGCGGTCCGGACCAGGTTGAGCAGGGCTCGCAAGCTGCTCGGCGCGCAGCTCACAAACATGGACAGGTACGACGAGGAGGTTGTCGCGAATGGCTGACGTCGAGGAACTGCTGGACGGTGTCCCGGTGCGGCTCGCGCCGGCACAGGCCGTACGTGCCCGGGGCGAGCGCCGCCGGGCCCGGCGGACGGGACTGGTCGCGACGGCGGTGGTCGCCGCGACGGCGGTGAGCATCGGCTCGTGGCTGCTTCCGACACCCGGGCCGGGCGGTGCCGGCGTTCCGGCGGGTGGCACCGGCGTAGCCGCGGAGGGCGCGAACCCTTTCATGACGGACGATGTGGTGCGGCTCCGGAAGCCCTCGGACCTGCCGATGTACGCGGCGCTGCACTGGAAGATCGACTACTCCAAGAGTGAATCTTCCGATCTCGTCGCCCTGCCGCAGGCCGGTCTGGACGGCGTGTGCAACGGCTGGCCCGGTGGCATCCAGGGGCCCGAGCAGCTGTTGACCGGCACCTACTCCGGGAAGGGCGACGCCAGGGCCCGGTACCGCGTCTCCCAGTATGCGGAGGTCAGCCAGGCGCTCGACGCGATCCGCGGGCTCGGGCAGACCCTGCGTGACTGCGGCCTGAAGGAGAACGAGGCGGGCGCCCGCTACAGCGGGAGGACGAACGCCAACGGCCCGTGGCTCGACGTCAGCGTGCGGCGCTGGGGAGCGTGGGTCGGCGTGACCGAGGCGCAGTACAGCCCGGCATCCTGAGGCCCGCTCATGCTTCTGATGACAAATGCTACTGACGCGGCCCGGTACCGGTCGGCAAGGGTGTGTGGGCGAGCACCCTGAGTCCGGTCGGGAGAGTGCCTTAGTGAGTCGGAAGTCGGGACCCCGCGGTCGCAAGCCCGGGCCGCGGTCCGGCGGATCGCCGGAGTCGGATGTCGGATCCGAATCCGGAGGTTCCACGCCGCGGGGCGATGATCGGCACCTGCCGATCGATCTGGGTCAGGCCACCGCGGTGGGCTCGGTCCTGCTGGTGGTGGTGTTTCTGGTCAAGGCCTTCGCTGTGGCCAGGTATTCACTGACGACCACCTCCGGGTTGATCGCCGCGGCGCCGTTGCAGGTGGTCCTTGGAACGATTTCCATCTATTCGTACGTGGTCATGCCGGCGCTGGCGTTGGGGGTCGCGTGGCTGAGCGTGTGTTGGTGGCGGGATCCGGAGCGGGCGAGCTACCCGGCGGCGACCTGGACCATCGCGATGGGGATCATCGTGGTGACCATGCTGATGTCCCCCACCGAGTTCTTCCTGGTGGGTCTGGCGTTGGTGGCCATCTGTGTCCGGCTCGAGCTGGGCATCCGGCGAGGCGCGCCGCCGGGCGTGGCCACGGCGTGGTGGGAGTCGCCCGCGCGGTGGTCGTTGCTGGCCTTCGCCGTGGCGGCGGTGATGGGCGCCGGCGGATTCGCCTGGCCGGATCCATTGTCCTCCACTGTGGACGTCACGTCGTCTGACCTCCGCACGTCGGGGTTGGTGCTGGTCGGGGCCGCCGCACTGGTCGACGCGGTGCTGACGTATCGGCGCCGGCTCCCACTGGCCGGCCGGCTCCCGCTGATGACCGCCGGCCTACCCGTGCTGAAATCGGGCCGCCGCAGGGCCGCGCGGCGGCTGAGGGGCCGCTCGTTCCTGGTGCTGGGCTCGGTCGTGATGACCGCGTACCTGGTGTACACCATCGACATCCCGTGGATGCCCGCGCAGATCTTCGTGCTCAAGTCTCCGGCCGAGATTTCCACCCAGGACAAGCTGGTCGCGCCGCGGGTTTTGTCGATACAGCGGGTGGGAGCGATCGAGGGTTACCTGCTGGCCGAAAACGAGAACTTCGCCACCGTGCTCGAGGCCGACAGCCGGCGGATCGTACGCATCCCGGTCGACGACATCGTCGCGATGCCCTACTGCCATCGGGACCATGAACAGCTGCCGGGTAAGCCGCCGCTGCTGATGTCGCTGCGCGGCGCGAAGTACAACTCGCACAACATCACCTGCGAGACGCTTCGGGAGGCCCTGGTACCCCATCGCGGAATCGCGTTCAATCCGTCTGGCTCGGTTCTCGCCGCGGCCGGGTGGGACGGAGCGATCGGGCTGTGGAACCCGGGGACGTGGCAATCGTGGGGAACCGCGCCCGCGATGCCGGTGACCGAGCGGGTCGAGGCGCCACCCGAGTCCGGCCAGGTTCCCTACCCGGTCGCGTTCGGTTCCGGCGCGGAGAGGCTGGCGGCGGCGTCCGCCGACGGGCGCGTGCGGCTGTGGAACACGTCGTCCGGGAAACCGGCGTTCGCGCAGCCGCCGACGACGCTGCCTGCCCGGCGGAGCCTGACGAACCGCCCGGTCGAGGTCAACGCCTTGACGTTCAGCGGCGACGGCAGGCTTCTCGCCGCTGCCGCCGCGGACACGGTTCGGGTATGGGACACCACCGACGCCTCCCGGCCGCCGTACGAATCGACGCCGAATCCGGGCGTCCGGATCAATGCCGTCGCCTTCGTCGGGCCGGGCCGGCGGCTGGCCGCCGGGGGCGACGACGGCCAGTTGAGACTGTGGGACCTCGCCGACCCGGGCAGCACGCCCATCGCGGTCCCGGTCTTCCGGGAATCCGGGAAACAGGCCCCGAACCTCGTCAACACGGTCCGCGCGGTGGCCGTCACCCCGGACGGAAGCACCATCGCCGTGGCCGGCGGGCGTCGAGACGTTGCCCGCCAACGCTTCAGCGAACCCTATGAGCCCGACGTGGACGTCCGGGTTTGGAACACCGCGGTCCTGCTCGACGATCCGGCCGCCAGGCCGACGATCGTGACCAACAAGCAGGGCGGCGCCGTGAACGCGCTGGCCTTCAGCCCCGATGGCAAGATCCTTGCCGGTGGCAGCAGCGATGCCACCATCAGGCTCTGGGACGCCGCGGACCCGTTGGCACCGCACGCCGTCGGGGATCCGCTGACGGGTCACACGGGTGCCGTCAATGCGATCGCCTTCAGTCCGGACAGCAGGGTCCTGGCGAGCACCGGGACCGACCAGACCGTACGGGTATGGGACGTGGCGTCATTCCCCGGCGGGCAGTCCACCACGCGCGACGTGCTGAGCCCACCCGGGCCGAAGGCGGCTGCCAAGTAGGAACGCGGCGAGATGTCAGCGGCGGGCCATGGTCAGCGCCGCGTCGATTATCGAGCCGGTGTCGATGCCGTGTATCCGGTACGCGTCGGCGAGGCCGGAGGACTGTCCGAACGTGGTGACGCCGAGGCAGCGGATGCGGTCCCCGCGGGCTGCGGCCAGGAAGGCCAGCGTGTGCGGATGCCCGTCGTGGACCGTGACCAGGGGCTTCGGGTGGTCGGCGGGGAACAGTTCGTTCAGGATGCCGCCGCCCAGTCCGGCGTCGCGGCTGTCTCGCTGCTGCAAGGAGCGGAAGACGAGGTCGGGGCTCGTCAGGCAGACGACGCCGGCCCTGATGTCCTGGGCGGCCAGGGTGTTCGCGGCCGCGATGACCTCGGGCATGATCGCGCCGACGCCGACGAGGGTGACGTCCTCGTCCTGTGGGAGGTGGTCGGCGGGTAGCCGGTAGCCGCCGGCGACTGCCTGGCGGCGGCGGCGTTCGCGCAGGTCCGGGTCGTCGGGGAGGCGGGCGAGGTCGGGGCTGATCGGGCGGGTGGAGAGCCGGAAGTAGGCGGATGTGCCTCCTTCGACGCCGACCTGGCTCATGGCTTGGAGGAAGCACCATTCGAGGTCCTGGGCGAATGCCGGCTCCCAGGCGACGCAGCCGGGCTGTTCGAGCCCGATCGACGGGGTGGTGATGGACTGGTGCGCCCCGCCCTCCGGGGCCAGGGTCACGCCGGAGGGGGTACCGACGAGGATCGACTGGCCTCCGGCGTAGATGCCGTAGGACCAGGGTTCGAGGGCGCGGGAGACGAAGGGGTCGTAGATGGTGGCGATGGGGATGAGCCGCTCGCCCCAGCGGGACCAGGTCACCCCGAGTTCGCCGAGGAGGGAGACGAGGTTGACCTCGGCGATGCCGAGCTCGATGTGCTGGCCCTGGTTGTCCTCGCGCCAGCGCAGCACGCGTTCGGCGTCGTCGGCGAACCAGTCGTGCCGGTCCTCGACCGACCACACACCGGTCTTGTTGATCCAGCCGCCCAGGTTGGTGGAGGAGGCGACGTCCGGGGAGCAGGTGACGACCCGGGCGGCGGCCTCGGGGGCGTCGCGGGGCAGGTCGGCCAGGAGGCGGCCGAGGGCGGCCTGGGTGCTGATGGGCTTGCGGTAGCCGTGGCCGAGCTGGGTCGGCACGGCGACCGGCGAGGTCGGCGCGACGGGCTCGCGGCGTAGCGCGGTTCCGCGTTCCTCGCACATCCGGCCGGCGGCGGTGTGTGGCTCGAAGCGCTGCCACGGTGCCTTGCGGTCCATGCCGGAGGTCGTCGCGAGGGCGTCCATCTGTGCGGCGGAGAGCAGCGCGGAGTGGTTGCTGGGGTGGCCCTCCGTCGGCAGGCCGCGGCCCTTGACGGTGTAGGCGAACACCACGGACGGGCGGTCCGGGTCGACGCTGCGGAAGGTGTCGACGAGCAGGCCGAGGTCGTGGCCGCCGAGGTCGCGGACGGCGGCGGCGAGGTCGGCGGGCGGGATCTCGTCCAGCAGTGCCTTGAGCCCTGCCGTGTCGGCGACGGTCTCGCTGCCGGCGAGGATGCGTTCGGCGATCTGTGCGGGGTCGACCCGCAGCATCCGCTGGTACTCCTCGTTGGGCATCGCCTCGAGCCGGGCGCGCAGCGCCGGCCCGCCGGGCCGTTCGAACAGCCGTGAGATCTCGCGTCCCCATTTGAGGACGACGACCTGCCAGCCGGCGGCGGCGAACATGCCCTGCAGTTTGGCGATCTGGATGTCGGGGACGACGCGGTCGAGGGACTGCCGGTTGAGGTCGACCACCCAGAGGAGCTCACCCATCTTGGCGACCGCCGGATCCATGACGGCTTCCCAGATCGCTCCCTCGTCGAGTTCGGCGTCGCCGAGGAGGCTGACGAACCGTCCGCCGGCGGGGACGTCGGGGAATCGGGAGGCGACGTAGCGGTGTGCCATCGCCGCCCACAGCGCGGCCGTCGCGCCGATGCCGACCGAGCCGGTGGAGAAGTCGACGGTGTCGGGGTCCTTGAGCCGGGACGGGTAGGACTGCAGGCCGCCTTTGGCGCGCAGCATCGGCAGGTAGGACTCGTCGAGGTCGCCGAGCAGGTAGTTGATGGCGTGCAGCACGGGCGAGGCGTGCGGTTTGACCGACACCCGGTCCCGGCTGGTCAGTTCGGCGAACCACAGGGCCACCATGATGTCGACCATCGAGGCGCTGGAGGCCTGGTGGCCGCCGACCTTGACCCCGGAGTCGTTGGGCCGGCCGGCGTTGGCGGCGTCCACGATCGATGCCGACAGCCACAGCACGCGGCGGGCGATCACGCGCAGGGTCTCGACGCCGGGAGCGGGGGTCGACGCGTCGTTCATCTGTCTCTCCGGGTCGGTTCGGTCTAGCGGGTCGAGAGGACGGACGCGGCCGGGACGCGGACGGCGACGGCGAGTGCCTGGTCGAGGTCCTCGACGAGGTCGTTGACGTGTTCCAGGCCGATCGAGAGCCGCACCACGTTGGCGGACGGGCGGGCGTGCGGCGCTACCGGCCGGTGCGTCAGTGCCGCCGGGTGCTGGATCAGGGAGTCTACGCCGCCCAGGGAGACGGCGTGGGTGAACAGCCGGGTGCGGGCGGTGATGCGGCCGGCGGCCTGGAATCCGCCGCGCAGGGCGAGGGAGATCATCGCCCCGGTGCCGCGCATCTGCCGGGCCAGCAGCGCGCGCGGGTCGCCGTCGAGGCCGGGGTAGTAGACGCGTTCGACGGCCGGGTGCTCCGCCAGCCAGGCGGCGATCCGGGCCGCGTTGTCCTGCTGGGCGCGTACGCGGATCGGCAGGGTCGTCAGGCCGCGGTGCAGCAGGTAGGCACCCAGCGGGTGGAGCAGGCCGCCGGTGACGGCCCGGACCTGGCGCAGCCGTGCGGCGGTCTCCTCGCCGCAGGCGATGACGCCGGCGACCACGTCGCCGTGCCCGCCGAGGTACTTGGTCGCGCTGTGCAGCGCCATCGAGGCACCGAGGGTGACCGGGTTCTGCAGGACCGGGGTCGCGAAGGTGTTGTCGACGAGCACCGGGACTTCCCCTGCCTGTGCGACGACGGCCGCGATGTCGACCATCTCCAGCGTGGGGTTGGCCGGTGTCTCGAGGATGACCAGGCCGGTGTCGGACCGGATGGCGTCGCCGACGCCCGCCTCGTCGCAGTAGGTCACCTCGGCGCCGAGCAGGCCGGTGGCCAGCAGGTGGTCGGTGCCGCCGTACAGCGGCCGGACTGCGACGATGTGGCGCCGGCCGATCATCGTCGTGTGCGCCAGGATCGCGGCGGTCATCGCCGCCATTCCCGACCCGAAAGCGACCGCGGTGTCGGCGTGCTCCAGCTGCGCCAGCGCCGATTCGAACCGGGCAACGGTCGGGTTCCACAGCCGGGCGTAGACCGCGCCGCCGTCCGGCAGGGGGTAGCCGCCGGTGGCCATGCTCTCGTACGACTCGCCGCCGCGGAGGATGTCCGGGAGCGGGTTCGTCGACGACAGGTCGAGGGGCAGGGCGTGTACGCCGAGCGCGGTGAGGTCCTCACGGCCGGCGTGCACGGCGATCGAGTCGCTGTGCAGGGTGCTGGTCATGGCTCCAGAATTACGGAAGTCACAACTCTTTCATAGAGTCGTTGTGAATTCCGCAACTACGCTGGCAGATCCTGTATTTTCGAGGAAACGACGAGCGCGTTGGGAGCGATCACGTTGGGGAATGTGCAACCCGCGGGCAACCTCGATCACGTCGACCGGCAGCTGCTCAGCGCCCTGTCCGCGGACGCCGACGTGACCAACAAGTCGCTCGCCGCCCGCCTCGGGTTGGCCGAGTCCACCTGCGCCTACCGGGTCCGGGCGCTGCGCGAGGCCGGCATCATCACGGGCACCCGGGTACAGCTGGACCTGGCACTGCTGGGATATCCCCTGCAGGCGATCATCATGGTGCGCCTGGGCAGCCACACCATGGCCAACGTCAACCAGCTGTACGACTCACTGGCGGCGACCCCGGGTGTCATACAGGCCTTCCACGTCGCGGGGGCCGACGACTTCTACCTGCACGTCGCCGTGGAGAACGCGGAGGCGCTGCGGGACTTCGTGCTGCAGCACGTCACGAGCCACCGGGTGGTGCGGCAGACCGAGACGCACCTGGTCTTCGAGGTGCGCGGCGGCGCGGGAGTGCTGGCGGCCCCGTCGGACAGGTAGGGCAGCACTTGCGCTCATGGGCGCTCGGCGACACCGTGGATCCAGCGATCAGTGTCGATCGGCAGGGAGGGTCCGCATGCGCCGCATCCTATGGAGAAGCTCCCTGGTCGCCGTCCTGGCGGCGGCCGGCGCCGTGGTGCCGCCGGTGTCCGCGGACGCCTCCCCCGCCGGGCTGTCGGAGCAGCGGCGCCTGGCCGACCGGCGGTTCGTGACGACCGGGGACCGCGCCTACGAGGTCGGCGCCGAGGACGGCCGCTATCCGGCGACGGGCTGGCACATCCGCGGCGAGATGGGCGGCTTCTGGAGCCCGCCGATCAAGCTGCTCGACGGCCTGTGGTTCGCCGTCGACGGGCAGTGGCTGAGCGGGACGCGGTTCACCAGCGGAAACGGGTTCGTCCAGCTGGAGATGGCCGGCCCCGGCGGGTCGCGGATCCGGCGTACGGATGTGGTGCCGGACGGCGGCCGGGCCGCGCTGGTCGGGCTGACCTTCGGCGGGCCCGCGCGCCGGATCGCGCTGACGGTGGACGCGCACTCGGAGCTGCTCTCCGCGTACCCGTGGGGGTGGACGACGCCGAGCCAGGAGACGGTGAACCTGCCCGACACCGGCGGGTTCGACGGGCGCAGTCTGGTCTTCCGGGAGACGGCCGCGGGCGAGCGGCCGCACGAGTACGCGGCCGTGGTCGGCAGCGCGCTCACCCCGGACGGTCACGCGCTCGGGCCCGGGCACCGCGGCCCGCAGGACCCCGCCGTGGTGTGCCCCGTGGCCGATCCGGCGCCGCCGCGCTGCGACGACGGGCCGTACGGCCGGGGCACCGGCGGCCGGCTCGACTACACGCTGGACGTGCCGCGCACCGGGCGCACGGTCTGGTTCGCGGTGGCCGGCTCGGATGACGGCGTCGCGGCGGCCACCGCCGAGTCGCGGCGCGCGCTGCGCGATCCGGCGCAGGCCTTGGCGCGCAAGGTGGCCGACCGGGCGGGCATCGCCGCGCGCACGCGGGTGGACCTGCCCGGCGACCGGCTGCTGCAGCGCAGCGTGGAGTGGTCCAAGCGGAATCTCGCGGACTCCGTGCAGGAGGCGCGCGACCTGCGGGTGTTCGCCAGCCGGGAGGGCACGCGGTTCCCGCCGCCGGGCCGGCACCGTTGACGTCGCCCGGTGGGTCGGCGCCGGATGGCCCGACTATCCGTGGATCTTCGCGACCGACGCCGAGTACACCGCGTTCGCGTCGGTGGCGGCCGGGCAGTTCGAGCCGATCAAGGCGCACCTGCGGGCGCTGCGCGACATCAGCGAGATCGTCAACGGCGGTTCCGGCAAGGTGGTACACGAGGTCACCCCGGACGGGCAGGTCTACTACGGCGCCAACGACGATCCGGGCAACACCGACGAGAGCGCCAAGTTCCCCAGTACGGTGGCGCTGATCTGGCGGTGGACCGGCGACGACGCGTTCCGCGACGAGATGTACGACTTCGCGGTGCGTGCCATGCGGCACGTGACCGCGCTCGACGCCGACGCCGACGGCTGGCCCGAGGGATCGGGCAACGTGGAGCGACCCGGCATGGGCGGGGAGAAGCTCGACGTGGCGGTCTACACCATCCGCGGGCTGCGCGACCTGGCCGACCTGGCGGCCGCCCGCGGCGACCGGACGACCGCCGGCTGGGCGAATGCCCAGGCGGACCGGCGCCGGCGGGCCTTCGAGCAGGCCTGGTGGTACGGCGGCGACGCCGACGCGTACGCCGACTCGCTGAGCGATCCCGGCAACGTCAGGGTGTTCCAGCGGCACTGGACCGGCCTCACCCCGATGGAGGCCGGGCCGCTCGCCGCCACCGGCCACGCGCACCTCGCGCTGGCCCGGCGTGAACGGGACTGCTACACCGGCGAGTTCGGCCTCTTCCACACCGGCAGCGGGCCGACCGCCGCGCCGCCCGGCAACACCGGCCCGTCCTGCGACAGCGTGGTGTCCGGCGTGCCGGCCGAGCGGGCGACGTTCTCGCTCAACACCGCGGTGATGGCCGTCGCCGAGGGCAACTACGGCCGGCTCGGACCGCAACGCCGCTACACCACCGGCAACGCCCGCATCCAGCTCGACCCGGCCGTCTGGGAGATGCCGGGCGCGATGCCGGAGGTGGCGCCGTCGCCGGACTTCGTCGCCAACATCGAACGGGACTTCCTCAGCCGGTCCAGCGTGCTGCAGGCCTGGGGCGCCTACGGGGTGCTCTGGCCCGTGGTACACCAGCAGCTCGGCGTCGACCCGGACCTCGGCCGCGGGCGGCTGTCGGTGGTGCCGGCCCTGCCACCCGGCGGGCAGCGCATCGCCGGGCACGACATCCGGCTCGGCGCCGGATCGCTCGACGTGACGGCGACCCGGACCGAGCGCACCCTCACCGTCTCGGTGCGGGCGGCGCTCCGGGCCGAGCTCACCGTCGGGGCGGTGCTGCCGGCGGGAGCGACCGTTGCCGGGGTACGGCTGGACGGCCGGCCCGCGGCGTATCGGCAGCGGAGCACCGCGCGCGGCAGCGAGGTGCTGCTGACAGCCGGTACGGGCGGACGGCACACGCTGGAGGTGGTGCTCCGCTGACGGGCGGCCCCCGATCGGGTGACCGAGATTCGGGACGCCGCTTGGGATGATGGATCGCATGGCGGCCCGGGCGACACTGGATTCGGTTCGTATCGTCCAGCAGGGCACGGAGCTGCACGTCCATGGCTGGGCCGCCGGCACCAAGGGGCTCGGCCCGGTCGTCTACCGGGACACCCCGCAGAAGTGGGCCGACGCGGTGCGCGGTGACGCGCAGCCGCCATTGGACGCGCCGGCGGTCGTCCTGGCCTGCTTCGGGCTGTTCCTCGTGGTGGCCTGGTCGTTCGTGCCCGGGCTGGGACAGGGCGCCTTTCTCGGCGGCGCCGTCGCCGTCTTCCTGATCTTCGCCGTCGTGGTCTGGCTGCGGCTGCGGTCCACCGGCTCCGCCCGGCGGGCCCGCGCCCGGCTCCGGCGGACCGGCGACGCCTACCGCCTGCTGGGAGCCGCCGAGCAGGAACGGCTCCGCAAGCTCCTGCAGACCGTCGAGAGCCTGGACGGCATCCTGGTGGACCTGCACAGATTCCAGGCCGGCGGCCCTCGGCCGATGCTGGACCTCGCCGAGCTGCAGCGGGCCGCCGCCCGGGCCCTGCTGACGGTGGCGGCGCAGCTGAGCATCCTGCAGTCCATCGGCGCCGAGCGGCGCAAGACCCGCGCCACGGCGCAGCGCCTCCGGGCCATCGATCCGGCCCTGCGCGCGAAGCTCGGCCGGGCCGACGCCGCGCTGGCCCGGAGCATGAAGCTGGTGGAGGAGGAGATGAAGCCGGTCGTCCGGGACCTCAAACAGATGACCGCCCTGGCCGGCGACATTCTCGACACCTGGCGCTACCAGCTCCGCAAGCGGGCGGAGGAGGAGCACGCGCAGCGGGTGCTGCGCGATGCGTGGACCGTGCTGGACGGCTCGGCCGACCCGGAGGAGTCGGAAGCGGACCGCGACTGGCGCAGCGAGATCATGACCACGATGCAGGCCCTGAGGGCCCTCATCGACCAGTACGGCCCGGACTTCCTGCCCCCGGCCGACTACGCGTGACTCAGCCTCCCGACCCCGTGGTGAGCAGGGCGGCGATCCGGTCGGCAACGGTCTCGGCGGAGTTCACCTGCGTGGTGGTGCGGCCCCGGGTGGTGGCGACCGCGATGGCGATGTCCCTGCCGGGCAGATAGGTCTGCACTGCGGAGTACCCGGCGAACGACGGCGTCTGCTGGATCCAACCGTCCTCGACGATGACGCCGAGCCCGAAGTGACGCTCCTCGGTCTGGCGTAGGCAGATCGCCGCCGGGCAGGTCCCGGTCGGTTCGCCGAGGCCGACGGTGCCCGGGTCGAGCTGGGTGCGCAGGGCGCCGGCGGAAACGAGGCGGCCCGTGCCGACGGCCCGCGCGGAGGTGCCCAGATCGCAGATGTTCGAGGTCAGGACGGCGCCCGCGGCGGTGCTCCACGACGGGTTCCAGTAGGTCGAGTCCTCGAACTTGCCGCGCTCGATGGTGTAGCCGTGCAGGACCGGACCCGGGATGACCGCGGAGTTCTCGCTGACGGTCGCGGAGAGGCCGAGCGGGTTCAGAACCTGCCGGCGGAGCAGCTCCTTCAGGGCGGTGCCGGTGACGCGTTCGAGGATCTGGCCGAGGATGACGAAGTTGGCGTGCGAATAGCTCCAGTTGGTGCCGGGCTCGTACCACGGGCGGCGGGACAGGGCGAGGTCGATGAGCTCCCGCTCGGTCCAGTGCTGGAACGGGTCGGCGTAGAGCCGGGCGACGAACGGCGGGTAGCTCTCGTAGTCGGGATATCCGGACGTGCTGCTGCCCAGCATGCGAAGCGTGACCTTGTCGGCCCGGGGAAGCGAGGGCAGCCAGCGCGCGATCGGCTCGTCGAGCGTCACGACGCCCCGGTCGACCAGTTGCAGCAGCAGGATGTTCAGGTACGCGATGCCGACCGACCCGACGCGGAATCGCATGTCGGTGGTCGCCGGGATGCCGGTCATCGACTCGCCGACGGCGGCGGTCACGATCTCCCGCCCGCCGACCGTCACGCGGACCAGGGCCGCGCTGAGGTCGAGCTCCCGCCGCGTCTCCTGGGCGATGCCCACGATCTTCGCGGCGGTGCCGCGCCGCTCCGCGGTCGGTACGCATCCGGTCGCCCGTCCGCCGGCGCCGGCCGGGGCGACCCAGCAGTTGGTCGCCGCCAGGACGGTGACTGTCAGAACGGACAACGCTGCTCGTCGCATTTGATCATGTTAACGATCAAGGGGATGAATGCGGCGTTTCGCCGAAACTCGCGCTCAAGCGAAGCCGGTGTGTCGTAGACCACATCCCCGGGATCCGCGATGACGGTCTCAACTCCTAGTTCCGCCTGAAGCCCAGCCGATGAGGGGGTTGTTCAGATTCAGGCTGCAGGGAGGAACAAGCGTGCGCTTCGGTCGAGCGGGTGTGGGTAGGCGGCTCGGAGGCGCGTTCTCCGTGCTCATGGTTCTGATGATCGTCGCTGCAGGCGTCGGCTGGTGGGCGATGGCGCGCCAGCAGCACGCCCAGCAGCAGCTCACCGACCTTCAGTCGGTGCAGCAGGACGTGGAACTGGCCATGTACCAGATGGCGGACATCTCCGGTTGGCAGGGCCTGGTCGTCTCCGACGTCGCCGCGTACGGCGCGAAGAAGGCGCTCAGCAAGGACAGCTTCAACCGCACGGAGGAGCTCTACGCCAAGGATGAGGTGTACGAGAGCTTCAAGAAGGCGAACACCGCACACATGACCCCCGCGGAGCGGGAGCTGTACGCGAAGCTCAAGCCCGCCTGGGACGACTTCTTCGTCTGGGACGAGAAGATCATGAAGTGGCTCGCCGACGACAGCCAGGCCGGCAAGGTCAAGGCGATGGACGCCATCAACGACGGCCCCGCGGCCGAGTCCCTCGGCACCATCTGGGACACCGCCAGCGCCCTCGGCAAGTCCGTCGACAAGCGCATGGAGGCGGCCCGCCAGGAGAGCAAGGACGCACAGCGCCTCGGCCAGTACGCCCTCGGCGGCGCGCTGCTCGTCGCGCTGGCCCTGGCGATCGCGCTGAGCATCCTGGTCACCCGGTCCGTCACCCGGCCGCTGTCGATCGTCGTCGCCGCGCTCGGCAGGCTCGCCAAGGGGGACCTCACCGCGAAGGTCGACATCCGGAGCAACGACCAGCTCGGGCAGCTCGGTGCCGCGCTGAACGAGACCGTCGACTCGCTGCGCGACACGGTCGGCGCCGTCTCCGGGCACGCCGACTCGCTCGCCGGCGCCTCCGACGACCTGTCGCAGGTTTCCGAGCGGATCGCCGCGTCGGCCGACGAGACCAGCGCGCAGGCCCAGGAGGTGACCCGGGCCGCCACGCAGGTGTCGGCGAACGTCGACACCGTGGCGGCCGGAAGCACCGAGATGGGCATCGCGATCCGTGAGATCGCGCAGAACGCCGGCGAGGCCGCCGCAGTCGCGGCCGAGGCGGTCCGCGTGGCTCAGGCGACCAACGAGACGGTCGGCAAGCTCGGCGCCTCCTCCGCCGAGGTGGGCAACGTCGTCAAGCTGATCAACGCGATCGCGGAGCAGACCAACCTGCTCGCGCTCAACGCCACGATCGAGGCCGCCCGGGCCGGCGAGGCCGGCAAGGGCTTCGCGGTCGTCGCCAGCGAGGTCAAGGACCTGGCCCAGGAGACCGCGAAGGCGACCGGGGACATCTCGCAGCGGGTGGAGGCGATCCAGGCCGACACGGCGAGCGCGGTGGAGGCCATCGAGCAGATCGCCGGGATCATCGAGCGGATCAGCGGGTACCAGACGCTGATCGCCGCCTCGGTCGAGGAGCAGACCGCGACCACCGGCGAGATGGGCCGCAACGTCACCGAGGCCGCCGACAGCAGCCGCGACATCGCGACCACGATCGCCGCCGTGGCACAGGCCGCGGAGATCACCACCGCGGGCGTGAGCCACTCCCAGCAGTCCGCGGCGGACCTCGCCCGGATGGGCGGGGAGCTGCGGGCCATCGTCGGCCGCTTCCAGCTGAGCTGACCTATTGCAGGTGCGGGGCCGGACCGGTCAGGTCCGGCCCCGCCCTGCGTTTCCGGACCGCGTCCGGGAACCGACGTGACTTTGCGTACTGGCGTGCGGCCGGTCTTCCGGGCAGCATGGCGTGCGTGTCGCAGCCGTCCCCGCTCCTCGCAGCCCGGCAGCACGCGCAGGCCCTCGCCGCTTCCGGCGCTGCCGGCCAGGCGCGCGCTGTGCTCGAGCACGCCGTCGACCTGGGCCGCGCCAATCTCGGCGAGGACGATCCCGAGGTGCTCGCCACCGCGCAGCAGCTCGCCGCCGTGCACCGGCAGGCCGATGATCCGTCGGGCGCGCGGCGGGTGCTGGAGGAGGCCTACGCCGCCGGGCAGTGGCGCCTCGGCGACACCGACCCGGTGATGCTGGGGATCTCCTTCGACCTCGGTGTGGTCGCCGAGGAGATGGAGAACCGGCACGAGGCCCGGCGGGCCTTCACCCGGGTGGCCACGCACGGCCCGGCCGTGCTCGGCGCGGATCACTGGGCCGTCGTCCGCGCCCGCTCCTACCTGGGGGAAGACCCTCCGACGGTACGCCTGGAGGTGCCCGCCGCCGAGCAGCATCGGTCCGCGGCACCGCCGCAGCGCCAGGCGCCACCCGAGCAGCCGGCGCCGCAGCACTTCCCCGCCCCCGCGCCGCAGCACTTCCCCGCCCCCGCGCCGCAGCACTTCCCCGCTGCCGCGCCGCAGCACTTCCCCGCCCCCGCGCCGCAGCACTTCCCCGCTCCCGCGCCGCAGCACTTCCCCGCTCCCGAGCCGCCGACGGAGCCGCGATACGAGCCGCCGGCGCCCGGCTACGACCGTTCCGTGCCGCCGGGCGACGGGCAGGGCGCGCCGCCCGCCGAGCCACGCCGCTACGAGCAGGCACACCACGATCACGGCCGCTACGGGCAGCCCGCGCCGCCGATCACGCCGGCCAAACCGGACGAATCGGCGTACACGAAGAAGGCGCCGGCCCTCTTCGCGGCGATCGCCGCGGTCCTCGGGGTGATCATCGCCGTGGTCGCTTTGGTCATGGTCCTCGCCGATCGCGGTGACGATCCGGACACCGATGTGCCAACTCTCAGCGGCCCCGCCCCTACGGATGTGCGCATGCGCGACTACGGATCGTCGGTACAGCTGTACTGGAGCGATCCGGCCAACGGCCGCGCGTCGTTCGTCGTCACCGGTGGCCGACCCGGCGAACAACTTCGGCCGATGGGTCAGGTGGGTCCGACCACGACGTCTTTCGATCTCAACGGACTCAACGCTGACCTGGACTATTGCTTCGCGATCGTGGCGGTCTACAGCACCACCCAGTTCTCCACCTCGCCGCAGACCTGCACCAGTCGATCGACGAAGTCCAGCCCGCGGTCGCCCGGCACGCGATGATCACTCTCGGCGATCTTCGCAATCCACAACCGTGACCTAGCGGGTGTCCACAACAACGCGCAGCCCCCTATGATGGCCTGCGTCCTACGGGCAAACGGGGAGGTACGCAGGCCGTGGCCAGTGCAGATGTCGTGGTGGAGCAGCACAGGCGCCGATGGCGCAGTCGCGGCGGCCTCGTCACCATGGGCACCGTCCTGAGCCTCGTCATCGGTCTCGGCCTCACCGTCCTGGGCCTCGGCGCCGCCGACCAGGCCGTCGCGAGCTTCGATGCCGCCTCCTGGGTCTGGAGCAAGACCAAGGGCGAGGTCGCCCGCATCAACGGCGTCACCGCCCGGGTCGACACCCGGGTCGACGTGCCCAAGGCCCGCGGTCACGAACTCCAGGTCACGCAGAACGACCGGTTCGTCATCCTGCGCGACCAGCAGACCGGCGTGATCAGCTCGATGGACCTCACCAGCCTGCAGGTCTTCGTGCGGCAGACGAAGACCGCCGGCATCGGCGTCAGCGTCGCGCTGCACGAGGACTCCGCCTTCGTCATCGACGCCGTGCAGGGCGAGGTGAGTCAGCTCGACCCGCGCACGCTGACCCCGATCGGCCAGTCCCTGCGCTTCCCGCCCGGCATCACCGGCGGGGTCTTCGACGGCAAGGGCCGGCTGTGGATCGCCGCGCCCAGCGAGGGCACGGTCACCGCGATCACCGCCGCTCCCCTGCCGGACGACTCGGCCGCCGGCGGCGGCGGCGAAACCCCGGCCGGCCCGAGCCGGGTGCGCACCGACCCGGTCGCGCCGGCGAGCCACGACCTGGCCATCTCCACCCTGGAGAACGGCGTCGCCGTGCTCAACCGCACCACCAACGCGCTGACCACGATCCGCGACGACAACAAGGTCGTCACGCCCCTGCCGCTCGCCGGCCCGGGCACCCTGCCCACGCACACCGAGGGCGCCGTGGTGCCGGTAACGGTCCCCGACGCCCGCCACGTCTACGCGGTGCGCGACGCCGCACCGGTCGCGGACTTCGCGGTGCCGGGCGACGGCGACGGCGCCGAGCTGCAGCCCGCGGTCGCCTGGGAGGGCTTCTTCTACGTCGCCGACGAGTCCACCGGCACGGTGCACGTCTTCGACGCCGCCGGCCGCGAGCAGAAGGGCATCGGCTTCAAGACCCCCGGCCCGCTCGAGCTCGAGGTCCGGGAGAACTACCTGTTCATCAACGCGCCGGACTCGTCGACCGCCCGCGTCGTCGACAACGCGCACCGGGTGCGCATCGTCGACAAGTACGCCGACGACGTCCTCGGCGGCGACCCGCCGCCCACCCCGCCGGACCCGCCGCCGCCCCCGCCGAAGCCGAAGAAGCCGCCGGTCAGCGAGCCCGGTGCGCCGCGCAGCGTGCGCGCCGCCGCCGGCAACGCCGAGGCCCGGGTGACCTGGCAGGCCGCGTCCCCCAACGGCGCCGCGATCACCAGATACGTGGTCGAGGGCGCGGGCCGGACGTTCCAGGTCGGCGCCAACCAGCGCGCGCTCAACGTCACCGGCCTGACCAACGGCGAGACCTACAGGTTCGCCGTGCACGCCGTCAACAAGAAGGGCGACGGCCCGGCCCGCACCAGCAACTCGGTGCGGCCGACGGCCGAGGTGCCGGACGCGCCGGCCTCCGCGAGCGCCGAGGCGAAACCGGACGGCACCGTCCGGGTCAGCTGGCCGGCCGCGAACGGCCAGGGCCTCGACATCGTCCGGTACTCGGTGACCGCCGTCAGCGACGGCACGTCGGCCCCGATCGGTGAGGCCAAGGGCGAGACCGGCCTGACCGTCAAGGACGGCGAGCTCGAATACGGCAAGCAGTACGCGTTCACCGTGGTGGCGATCAACGAGCGCGGTGCCGGCTCCAAGGCCTCGCCGATCAGCAACAGCGTCGTGCCGTTCGCCCGGCCCGGCCGCCCGGAGAACCTCGACGCGGCGACCGCCAGCGACCAGGCCGGTGCGATCAAGGTGACCTGGACGGCACCGGCGGAGAACGGCCGGCCCATCACGAAATACGTGGTCGCGGCGGGCGGCAGGAGCACCGACGTCACCGACGGCACCGGGGTCACCCTCAACGGCTTCGGCACCGGCGAGAGCATCGCCGTCGAGGTGCGGGCCGTCAACGAGGCCGGCGACAGCGAGGCCGCGACGGCGACCGCCAAGACGCTGCCGAAGCCGGTCGTGACGGTCACCGGCTCGTCGGCCACGTTCAACTCCGCGACCGTGAGCTTCAGCGTGGAGGCCGGCGGCGCGACGCCGACCTGCTCGGTGAAGACCTCGGACGGCGGCACCGCCTCCGGCAGCTGCTCCAGCCTCAAGGTCACCGGCCTGAAGCCCAGCACGGACTACACCCTCACCGTGACCGCGAAGACCGCCGCGGGCACCAGCGACCCGAAGTCGAAACGGCAGCAGACCGACGCGCTGTTCGGCACCGCCACCTGCCGAAACGGCGAGAACGGCGACACGGCGACCTACTGCGACGAGGACCGGGCCGGCCGCAACGGCAACGAGATCTTCAGCGTGACCCGGCAGGACAACGACAATCAGGTGGGCTGGGCCAAGCCCGGCACCCGGCTCGAGGCGTACTGCAAGGAGAAGGGCACCTCGATCGACTCCTACATCTACAACAGTCACAAGGAGTCCACCTGGTGGATCCAGGTGAACTACAAAGGCAAGAACTACATCCCGTTCGCGTGGTTCAACCTCGACGGCGGCGACGACGTCAACGACCTGCCCAGCTGCTGAGGATCCGACCGTGAGCACCGAACCCCTTCCGCCCCAGCACATCCAGGGCTTCGCCGCCGTTGCCGCGCAGCTCGCCGACCGGATCGGCACCGTCGTGCTGGGCAAACCCGAGGTGGTGCGGCTCGCGCTCACCGCCTTCTTCGCGCAGGGCCACGTGCTGCTCGAGGACGTGCCCGGCGTCGGCAAGACCACGCTGGCGCGGGCGCTGGCGGCGGCGGTGCGCGGGCAGTGGCGGCGCATCCAGTTCACCCCGGACCTGCTGCCCTCCGACGTCTCCGGCGTGACGATCTTCAACCAGGCGAGCCGTGGCTTCGAGTTCCACCCCGGCCCGGTCTTCGCCAACATCGTCATCGCCGACGAGATCAACCGCGCCTCGCCGAAGACGCAGTCGGCGCTGCTGGAGGTCATGGAGGAGCGCCGCGTCACCGTCGACGGCGTACCGCACCCGGTGCCGCAGCCGTTCCTGGTCGTCGCGACGCAGAACCCGGTCGAGATGGACGGCACCTACCGGCTGCCGGAGGCACAGCTCGACCGCTTCCTGGTCAAGCTGTCCGTCGGCTACCCCGCCGAGGACGTCGAGGTCGAGGTGCTGCGCGGGGCCGCGCTGCGCTCACCCGACACCCTGGAACCGGTCACCGACACCGCCACCGTCGGCGAGATGGTGCGGATGGCCCAGCGGGTGCACATCGCCGACCCGCTCTACACGTACGCGGTGCGCCTCGCCGCCGCCACCCGCGACCACCCGCAGGTCCGCGTCGGCGTCAGCCCACGCGGCGTGATCGCCCTGACCCGGGCCGCCTGCGCCTACGCGCTCATCAGCGGCCGCGGCTACGTGCTGCCCGAGGACCTGAAGACGCTTGTCGAGCCGGTGTTCGCGCACCGCGTGCTGCTCTCGCCCGACGCACAGCTGCGCGGCGTCACCGCCACCGAGGTGCTGGACGACGCGGTGCGCTCGGTGCCCGTCCCGCTGCCCGACAACCAGCGCGTCGGGGCTTGACGTCCTTCGCTCGAGGAAGGAGCGGGCGCAACCGTCCCCAGCCGGACGGAGGTAGCTGCGCCTAGAAACACATGACCGAACGCGCCGATGTCCGACCCCAGCCGAAGCCTGGCAAACCCGCAACGGGACCGTCCCACGTGAGGCGTCTCGGCGGGGTCACCGCGCGCGGTGTCGGCGTGCTCGGGGCGGCGGTCGCGCTGCTGTTCACCGGGTTCCGCTTCGGCTATCCGGATCTGGCGCTGCTGGGCACCGCCGCGGCCGTCGCCGTCGTGTCCGGCGTCGTCTTCGCGGTGTGGCGCCCGGGACTCGGCGTCGAGCGGGTCGCCGAGCCCGACCGGGTCGCCCGCGGCGAGCCGGCGAACATGACGCTGACCGTGCGCAACACGAGCAGGCTGCGCGCCGCGAACCTAGTCGCGGTCGACCGCTGCGGCGCCGCGAGCGTGCCGGTTCCGCTGCTGCGGCTGCGTCCCGGCCGGGACACCACCGTGGTCTATCCCGTGCCGACGCGGCGCCGCGGCGTCGTGCCGGTGGGGCCGCTGCGGGTCACCCGCGGCGATCCGCTGGGCCTGATGACGCTGTCGCGCACGTACGGCGACGCCACGACCGTCTGGGTGCACCCGCGCATCCACCTGCTGCGGGCCGTGCCGGCGGGCATGGCCCGCAGCCTCGACGGGCGCATCGACAAGGTGCCGCAGGGCACCATCACCTTCGATTCGCTGCGCGAGTACGTGTACGGCGACGAGCTGCGCCGGGTGCACTGGCGCAGCTCGGCCAAGGTCGGCGAGCTGATGGTCCGCGAGCAGCTGGACACCAGCGAGCCGACGATCATCGTGCTGCTCGACGACCGCGCCGCGGCGCACCCCCACGTCAAGGACGGCACGGCCGACTCCTTCGAGGCCTCGTGCGAGGCGGCCGCGTCGATCGTCGCCGCCGCCGCGCGCGAGGACCTGCCGGTCGCCCTGCATCTGGTCTCCGGACCGGCGCCGGGGCCGTTCCTCGACGTGCTCACCGAGGCCACGCTGCGCGCCGGCGATCTGACACAGACCCTGCGCAGCCTGCGGCAGAACCGGCTCGGCGACACCCTCGTCTACCTCACCGGGCCCGGCGGCCGCGCGGACCTCGGCGCGGTGACCGGGCTGCGCGGCGCGTACCCGGTGGTGATCGCGGGGCTGTTCGGCGACCCGGACGCGGCGCCGGTGACGGCCGGCGGCGGCCTGATCGTCATCGAGGCCGAGGACGGCGAGCAGTTCGCCGGCGCCTGGGACGGGGTGCGCGGATGGTGAGGTGGCTGCGCGCCGCGGTCGTACCCGCGGTGCTCGTGGTGTTGATCGGCCTTTCGGGGGTGGTCCTCGGCCGGATCTATGCGGACGCGCTGCTCATGCAGGTGGTCGCCGGGGCGGCGCTCGGGTCCGTCGGTGTGAGCGTCGCCGCTCGGCGGCTGCCTTCGTGGACGGTCGCGCCGCTGTCGGTGCTGCTGCTCGCCGGCTACACGCTCGCGACGCTGCGGCTTGCCGCCGGACGCGCGGAGCTCACCGACCCGCTGCCGGCGATCGTCCCCGACGCTCTCAGGAACGGCATCCCGCGGCTGCTGACGGCCATGATCCCGGTCGAGTCGACGCCGGACACGGTGGTCGTGCCGGTCGTCGCGGCGTGGCTGGCCGGCCTCTCCGGCGCCGAGGTCGCGGTGCGCTCGGGCCGGGTGCTGCTCGGCTGCGTGCCCGCCGCGGCGCTCTATGGCGGCGCGCTCTACGTCGTCGGCCCGAACGCCGGAAGCGCCGGGTGGCCGACGATCCTGTTCGCGACGCTGGTCGTGCTCGCGCTCGCGGTCACCACGCGGCCCGCCGCGGCCCCGGCGCTCGACGACGTGCCGTCGAAGACCCGCGCGGCCGTGCGCGGCCGTGCGCTGGCCGGTGCGGCCACCGCCCTGGTGGCCCTCGTCGGCCTGATCGTCGTGGTCGGCCCGTGGGTCGGTGACCGGGTCTCCGCGACCCCGGTCGACCCCCGCAAGTACGTGGAACCGCCGCAGGTCGACAGCCTCGACGAGAGCCCGCTGAACCGGATCTCGGGCTGGGCGCTGGCCCCGCGGCAGCGGCTCCTCGAGGTCGGGCCCGCCACCGGCAAGGGCCCGCTGCGGCTGCGACTGGCCGTGCTGCCGGACTACGACGGCGTGACGTGGCGGGTCGGCGCCGTCTACCGCAACGCGGGACGGGTGCTGCCGGCGACGCCAGCGCCGCCGGACGTGCCGGTGCGGCGGGTCAGGCAGGACATCGTGGTGGATGAGCTGACCGGGCGGCTGCTCCCGGTCGTGCCCACCCCGACCGGCGTCGACGGCGCCCGGGTCGCCTACGACGCGGCGACCGGCACGCTGATCTGCCCCGGGGGCCTGCGGCAGGGCCTGCGCTACACGGTCACCTCCGAGACGCGGGAGCCCGACTACAACCTGCTGCCGACCGCGGACTCGCCGACCGGCGACGCGGTGGCCCGCTTCCTCAAGGTCGGCGCGGGGGTGCCGGATTCGATCCAGCGCCTCGCCAACCAGCTGTCGGACGGCAACGCGGGCGCGTACGACCGGGCGGCGGCGATCGAGGGGTTCCTGGCCGAGCACTACCGCAAGGTGCCGGACGCGCCGAGCGGGCACGCGTACCCGAATCTGCAGTTCTTCCTGCTGGGCCCCCGCGACCAGGGCGGCCAGCGCGGCACGTCGGAGCAGTTCGCGGCGTCGTTCGCGCTGCTTGCCCGGCTGACCGGGCTGCCGACCCGGGTGGTCGTGGGCTTCGACGCGCCGAGGGCGGGCGGCATCGTCACCGGCGCCGACGCGATCGCGTGGCCGGAGGTGCTCTTCGAGGACCTGGGCTGGGTGGCGTTCGATCCGATGCCGCAGGGCGACCAGACGCCGCGGCCGGTCGAGGAGGACTTCACGCCGAAGCCGTCGACACCGCCGCCGACGTCCGAGCCGCCACCGGCGAGCGAGGCACCCAGCGCGTCCGCTCCACCGGTGCTGGCCGACGCCCGCATCCGGGAGGCCGGTGGGCCGCCCGCGGCGCTGGTGGCCACCGGCGCATCGGGGGCGGTGCTGCTGGTGCTGTTCGCGGCGGCGGCGACCGTCGTTGTCATGCGGCGGGGTCTGCGACGGCGACGGCTCGAGGTGGGTGCACCGGACGAGCGGATCAACGGGGCGTGGTTCGAGTTCACGGATGCGCTGCGGCTGGCCGGACGGCCGGTGCCGGCACACCTCGCGGCCACGGAGGCGGCGGCCTTCGCCGCCGAGCCTCCGGCGGGCGGCAGGACCGGCAGGCCGAAGCCGTCCGGCGCGGCAGCGCCGGGGGACGCGACAGACGGCGGGGCGAAGCGGCGGCGGCTCGGCCGCAAGACTGCGGCGGCCGGCACGTCATCGGCGCAAATCGGCACGGCTGAGGCCGGCGCGACGCACGCGGAGTCGGCGCAAACCGGCGCGCAGGCCGGAGCGACGGTGGCCGGCCCGGCCGTGACCGGCGCGCCACCGACCGGCCCAGCAATGACCGGCACGACGGTCGCCGGCGCGGCACCGGCCGGCCCAGCAATGACCAGCACGGCAGTCGCCGGCGCGGCACAGGCCAGCTCAGCTGTGAGCGGCACGGCGGTCGCCGGCGCGGCAGGGGCCGGCGCCGCATCCGCTCACCCGGCACAGGCCGGCGCCGCACCTGCGCGCGTGACACAGGCCGGGACGGCGGCGGAGCCTGTTGGGGGCGTGGCCGCGGAACCGGCCGGATGGGCCCCGCAGGGCGCGACCGACCGGCCGGCCCAGCCGCCCGTGCGCGCCGCAACGCCGCCCGACGGCTATGCGATGCCACCCCTGGACGAACTGGTCGCCGCGGTGAACACGGCGGCGTTCGCGCCGGGCGCGGCCGACGAGCAGCAGGCCGAACGGGCCGGCAGCCAGGCCGTCGCCTACGCCGAGGCGCTGCGGTCCAGGCGCTCCTGGTGGCGGCGCGCCTGGTGGAGCGTCCACCCGGGTCCGCTGCGCTGGCACCGCGACGGTCGTTGATTCAGCCTCCCCTGAATACAGCGATTGCTGTACTGTCCGGTGCGTGGAGACGATGACGCACGGGCAGGTACTGGCCCGCTTCGGGCATGCCCTGTCCGACCCGAACCGGGCCCGGCTCCTGCTGGCGCTGCGGGAGGCGCCGGGCTACCCCGCCCAGCTCGCCGACCTGCTCGGGGTCACCCGGCAGAACCTGTCCAACCACCTCGCCTGCCTGCGTGGCTGCGGGCTCGTCGTCGCGACCCCCGAGGGCCGGCGCACCCGCTACGAGCTCGCCGACGACCGGCTGCGGCACGCCCTCGGCGACCTGCTCGGCCTCATCCTCGCCGTCGACCCCGCCACCTGCCCGGACGCGGCGACCAAGGACTGCTGCTGATGGAGCTGCGCCAGATCGAGGCGACCGCCCCGCGCCGGGCCCTGCTCGCCCGGCGGATCCGGCTGCTCGTCGCGGCGACGATCACGTACAACGTCATCGAGGCGATCGTGGCGATCGGCGCGGGCACGGCGGCGTCGTCCACGGCCCTGATCGGCTTCGGCCTGGACTCCGTGATCGAGGTGTCCTCGGCCGCCGCGGTCGCCTGGCAGTTCGCCGGGCGCGACCCGCAGGCCCGGGAGCGGACCGCGCTGCGGATCATCGCCTGCTCGTTCTTCGCGCTGGCCGCCTACGTCACCGTGGAGTCGGTGCGGGCCCTGATCGGCGGCGCCACCGCGGGCGAGTCCCGCGTCGGTCTGCTGCTCGCCGCGCTGTCCCTGCTCGTGATGCCCACCCTGTCGTACGCACAGCGCCGCGCCGGGCGCGAGCTCGGCTCCCGCACGGCGGTCGCCGACTCGAAGCAGACGCTGCTCTGCACGTACCTCTCCGCGGTCCTGCTTGTCGGGTTGGGTCTCAACAGCCTGGGGTGGAGCTGGGCCGACCCGGCCGCCGCCCTGATCATCGCCGCCGTCGCCGCCTGGGAGGGCGTTGCGGCGTGGCGCGGAGACGCCTGCTGCGCCCCGGTGCCGGGCGAGTGCGCCGACGACTGCTGCGCGGCCCGCTGATGCGGGGCTGGCTCGTCGGGCTCGCCGTCGCCGTCGGCTGCCTGGTCCTCAGCTGGGCGCTGCTGCTGGTGCTAGCGCGGCGACTGCCGCCCGGAATTCTGCGCGATCTCGCCGCCTTCATCCCCGACTGCGTCACCGCCGTGCGGCGGCTGCGCAAGGATCCGCGGGTACCGCGCCGGGCGAAGGTGGCCATCGTGATCGCCGGGATCTGGGTGGCCAGTCCGATCGATCTGATCCCCGAGTTCATCCCGGTGATCGGCCCGCTGGACGACATCGTGGTCGTCGCGCTGGCGCTGCGCTACGCGGGGCGGCAGGTGCCGCGCGAGGTGCTGCTCGCGGCCTGGCCCGGCGAGCCGCGGCTGCTCGAACGCCTGCTCGGCCCCGCGAAGGCCGAGTGAGCAGTCAGGCGTCGAAAAGGCTCGGTGATCAGCGGACCGGCCGTTCCTTGATCTCGTCGCGCCGGGCCGTCAGCGCGGCGAGGATGGCCTCCTGCTCCTCCACCTCGGTGAGCAGCAGCGACACCTCCGCCGCGTCGGTCGGATAGTCCGAGCGGTCGCCGATCCGGCGGCGCAGCCCCCGGACCTGCTCCTGCAGGTCGGCGATCTCCCTGTCCAGACGCTCCGGCTCCGCACCCATGGCTTCACGTCCTCTCGTCTCGTGCGGTCGTATACCCGCTCTCGCCGCCGCATAACGCCGGGCAGGCGACGTGCCGGTGGCCCAGGTCACCTTGGCGGGCACCCCGGCCGCCGCTCGCGGCGGCATCGACGAGGCTCTGCGGGGAGGTCCGTTCTGACATGAGTGCCGCCCGCGATGTGACCGAGCACGACCCGGCGGCGCCCGCCGTGACCCGCAGGTTCGCCGCGCTGCGCAACCGGCACTGCCGGCCGTACCTGTTCGGGGCGGCGATGGCGATGATGGCCGACAACATCGAGCACGTCATCACGTACTGGGTGCTCTGGGAGAAGTTCCACTCCCCCGCCCTGGCCGGCTTCCAGGTGATCAGCCACTGGGTGCCGTTCCTGCTGTTCTCGGTCTACTCGGGCGCCCTGGCCGACCGGTTCGACTGCCGCCGGGTCATCCAGGCCGGGCAGGCCCTGTTCATGATCGTGTCCGCGACCTGGGGCGTGCTGCTGCTGACCGACTCCCTGGAGATCTGGTCCGCGTGCGTTCTGCTGGTGTTGCACGGGATCGCCGGATGCCTCTGGGGCCCGGCCGAGCAGTTGATGCTGCACGACTTCGTCGGCAACGAGGGTCTGCCCAGCGCGGTGCGGCTCAACGCGACCTTCAAGAGCCTCGGCGTCCTCTTCGGCCCGGTGATCGGCTCGGCGCTGCTGCTCGGTCTCGGCCCGACCGCCGGCATCTTCGCCAACGTCGCCTTCTACCTTCCGCTGACGTTCTTCCTGTTCCGGACGAAGTTCACCGGCCACACCCGCGACATCGGGATTCCGCGGCCCCGGATGGGCCTGTTGGATTCGGTACGCGTGCTGCGCGACATCCGCGCCAACCGCACCCTCCTCAGCATGATCATCCTGGGTGGGCTGGGCTCGTTCTTCGTCGGCGCCTCGATGCAGTCGTCGATGCCGATCTTCGCGCAGGACCTGGGCGCGGGCGGCGCCGGCACGGCGTACGGGATCCTGCTGTTCGCCAACGGCGCGGGTGGGGTGATCGGCGGGGTGCTGCTCGAGGCGACCGGGCGGATCCGTCCCACCGTGGCCGCCGCCGTCGTCAGCACCGGCGTCTACGGCCTCAGCACCCTGCTGTTCGCCGCCTCCGGCAGCTACCCGCTGGCGTTGCTCCTGCTGGTGATCGGCGGCGTCGCCAACCTGGCGTCCATGTCCATCGGGCAGACCCTCGTGCAGCTGCTCGCCCCGCCGGCCGACCGGGGCCGCGTCATCGGCGTCTTCGGCATGTCCGCCAACGGCCTGCGCTTCGGCAGCGGCATCACGGTCGGGCTCTTCGGCGGTGTCGTCGGCATCCACTGGTCGCTGGGGCTCAGCGCCGCCGCGCTGGTCGCGGGAACGTTGCTGGCGGGCCTGTCGGCCCGCCGCCCGTAAGACGGCGACCGGGCATCCCGGGCACCGATGCCGCGGGGCTTGACCCCAGCGACGCGGGGATCAAGCCGAGGCGGCGGCCAGGGCCGGCCGCCGCGAAGGCCGACTGCCTTGTGCCCGCGCCGTGTTCACCCGGGATCGCGGCGTCTCGTCGGGGGTCGGCGCAGGCGGGGAGGTCCTGTCGGGACCGGTCTCGACAGGACCTCCCGGCGCGGCCGCCGGGTGCGGCGTCAGAAGGGTGCGGGCCCGCGACCGACCAGCGACATCAGCACCTGGGTGGCGAGCAGGCGCCGGATGCCGGTGACCGCGACCGCGCCGATCTGCTCATAGGGCAACTCCAGTTGCAGCCCATCACTCGCGTTGCGGAGCTCCGTGCTGACCTGGTCCGGGCGGAAGGTGCCGCTCCAGCCGTTGAGATCTCCGCGGTGATTGGTGCCGAGCGAAGCCATGCCGTCCACGCGCGCGCCGTCGACGAGGATCAGTGTTGCGGGACCCGAGTAGGTCGTCATAGTAATCAACCGTAACGGCTCCGCCCCGGTCGTGGCCCCGCGCGGGTGATACCTGGGCCCCGGCCTGGCTGTTTCGATGGACTTCAGGCCGCTGATCAAGGTGAGGCCGGCACCGGCGACAGCCGCGGCGGCGGGATGACAGACTGCCCTCATGGGTTTGTTCACGCTGGCGCAGGCACGGATGGAGCTGGCCGGGCTGCGGCCGCTGCTCGACGAACTCGTCGTCGTCCGGGCCGACGTGGTCGAGCTGGCCGCCGCCCTGACCACCGGCGGGGAACCGACCGAGCTCGGCGGCCTGCCCGAGCTGAAGGCCGCGGAGGCCAGGCTCAACGAGCTGATGACCGAGGTGCAGCAGACGGGTGCGGAGCTCAAGGGCGTGGCGCCGCTGCTCGTCGACTTTCCCTCCGATCTGGACGGTGTTCCGGTGCTGCTGTGCTGGCTGGAGGGCGAGGACGCGCTGGACTGGTACCACCGCCTCGACCTCGGCTTCGCCGGCCGGCGCCGGCTGCGCTGACCCGGCCGGGAACGCGGTCGAGCCGCCCGGCTGGTTGGCCGGGCGGCTCGTGGGGTCATGCGGGTCGTGCGGGGTGGTGGGTTACTTGATGGTGACGTTGAAGG